>NZ_JPII01000029.1:0-270740 GCF_000832025.1 Shewanella sp. cp20
AAACAAAGCGTTGAACGTGCTCAAGACGAACCCTGTGGGCAGCGTCTGTATCATTTTTCTACTGCGTTATCGCTCATTGATGTAGCACACCACATTGCAATCGCTCTGCCTTGTATAAAATCGATACAGAATGCTGCAAAAATGAACGCGAAAGATAAACAGGCCCTAGGGCTGACACTTTAGCAATTTCATCTGGTGTTTTCCTTGTGGCCTTCCCTTAACCTTGAGTAAAATAGGCGAAAACTCCAATCGCGACACTCTACACTTAAGGACTTTCCATGAGCCGTATTCATCTAGGCGTTAATATCGATCACATTGCCACCTTACGTCAGGCCCGTGGGACCAGCTACCCGGATCCTGTGCACGCCGCGGCGGTCGCCGAGCATGCCGGCGCCGAAGGCATTACCGTGCACCTGCGTGAAGATAGACGTCACATCTGCGACAGAGACATCTATCTGTTGGCCAAGACCATCAAGACGCGCATGAACTTCGAGATGGCGGTGACAGATGAGATGCTGGATATTGCCTGCGAGGTGAAGCCTGCCTATGTCTGCCTGGTACCGGAGAAGCGCGAAGAGCTGACCACGGAAGGTGGCCTGGATGTGGCGGGGCAGCAGGAGAAGATCCGCGCCGCGGTCGAGCGTTTAACTGCGCTAGGTATCAAGGTGTCGCTGTTTATCGATGCCGATCAGACGCAGATCGATGCAACCGTCGCCGTGGGCGCCCCCGTCATCGAACTGCACACAGGCTGTTATGCCGACGCCGAGACAGATGCCGAGCAGGCCAAGGAGCTGGCGCGCATCACAGAGATGGCTAGCTACGCACACGGTAAGGGACTGGTGGTTAACGCGGGTCATGGTCTTCACTATCACAATGTTAAGCCCATAGCGGCGATTCCCGAACTATATGAGCTTAATATCGGCCATGCCATCATCGCCCGCGCCGCTATCGACGGTCTGGATAAGGCGGTGCGCGACATGAAGCAGCTGATGATCGAAGGCCGTAGCGGTCAGTAAGCTAAGGGTCTGTAAGACGAGCAATTGGTTGGGCAGATGAAGAGGGAGCACTTATGTTAGTCGGCCTAGGTACGGACATTGTCGAGATAGCGCGTATCGCCAACAAGGTGCCTGAGGCCGGTGATGAGGCGGCATTGGCTAAGTGTCCGCTGGCTAAGCGTGTGCTGACCCAGGTTGAGATGGCGATATTTCTCGCTTCCTCTCAGCCCGGTCGCTATTTGGCAAAGCGGTTTGCCGCCAAAGAGGCGGCCGCTAAGGCGCTGGGCACGGGAATTGGCCGCGGCGTCTCCTTTCAGCATATCGAGGTAAGCAACGATGCCAATGGTGCGCCGCTTATCAGCTTTCGCGATGGTGCGGCCGAGCGATTAGCCCTGCTCGGGGCAAGCCGCGCCCACATCTCTATTGCCGACGAGAAGCACTACGCGACGGCCACGGTTATTATAGAAACTGTCTAATTGATGTTGCGCGCATCGCCGTTTAACTCCCCGTCTGTGTTTCCCATTGTGATTGAGTCTCGCCGGAGCCTGCCGTTTTAAGGTTCCAGGCGAGTGTCGTTGCCGTCGATTTCTCTCCGGTTTTGCGCTGGCAAGTGTTAATAAAATGTTTTAGGTTAGGCTAACTGAGACGAACGTCACATTTAGCCTGTCGGCCAATCATAGCGGCTAGCGCAATCGGGCAGGCTTTCGTCTCGCAATATGAAAAGACGATGGAGCCGAGTCATGAAATCTGCGATCGAGCAGCTATCCACCTATAAGAGTGTTCACCTCAACCCCACCAACATAAAGACGCACTTTGTCGGCATACCGCTGATCATCTGGGCGGCCTTTGTGATGTTAAATACCATCCCCTTCAGCCTATACAGTTTCGACTCCACAGGGCTTGAGCTGAACGTGGCTGTGCTGTTTGCCTGCGGCGTATTACTCTATTATTTTGCCCTGCATGCCAAGCTGGCACTGGGACTGGTGCTATTTATCCTGCCCGTGCTCTACACCTCTTCGTTTGTATCACGAATGGAGCAGGCCTGGCCTATCGCCATCAGCGTCTTCGTCATTGGCTGGGTTTTTCAGCTGATCGGCCACAAGTATGAGAAGGCGAAGCCGGCCTTTATCGATGATCTTAACCAGCTACTGATTGGCCCTTTCTTCCTGATGGCAGAGCTCTACTTCATGCTGGGGCTGGAGCGGGACTTGGATGAGGCGATAACACCTCTGGCAAGAGACAAACGCCGGGCGTTGACTCAGGCGCAGAAGAGCGGGCAATAATCGTTTCGGCTAATTAAAAAGGCGCCTCAGGGCGCCTTTCTTGTGAAATGATGATCAGCTTCGACTGCCCTTGGGCGCCTTGTAGTGCTGGGGCATCACCCGCACCGTTTTCACCATGTTGTCGGCCACCTCGACCACCTCGAGCGGATAGCCACACAGGCGCATTGAGGTGTTAGGCTCGGGGATCTCCTCGAGATATTCCAATATCAGGCCGTTGAGTGTCTTGGGGCCGTCGATAGGGAAGTGCCAGTCCATCTCCTTGTTGAGATCGCGGATGTTGATGGTGGCGTCGATGAGGAAACTGCCATCTTGCTGCTTGTTGATATCCTCGCTGGGCGTGGTGATCATTGAGGTGGTAAAGTCGCCGACGATCTCCTCGAGAATATCTTCGAGGGTCACCAGTCCCTGAATATCCCCATACTCGTCCACCACCAGGCCGATGCGCTCCTTATTCTGCTGGAAGTTGGCCAGCTGCACGTTAAGGGGCGTGCCCTCAGGGATGAAGTAGATCTCCTTGACCGCGCGTAGCAGCGATGACTTACTAAACTGCTGCTTGGATTGCAGGCGCAGGGCGTCTCTTAGGTGAACGAAGCCGACGGCATCGTCGATATTGTCGCGGTAGAGCAGCACCCTAGTGTGTGGGCTCTGAATCACCTGCTTGTTGATGCGGCTAAAGTCATCGTTGACGTTGATGGCATAGAGGTCCGAGCGGGGGATCATGATGTCCTCCACAGTGACCTTTTCAAGATCCATGATAGAGAGCAGCATCTCTTGGTGGCGCTGAGGGATCAGGGCGCCTGCCTCATGTACCACGGTGCGCAGCTCTTCCTGACTCAGGGCATCATCGGCCTTCACTGAGCGGATCCCCAGCAGTCGCAGGAAGGTGGAGGTGATAAAGTTAACTATCTTCACCAGGGGAGAAAGTACCACCAATAAGGCCTTGAGTAATATGCTCGAGGGGAAGGCGATACGTTCAGGATGTAGGGCGGCCACGGTTTTGGGTGTCACCTCGGCAAACACTAGTACCACCAGGGTGAGCACACCCGTGGCGATGGCAACCCCCACGTCACCAAATAGGCGAATCCCCAGTATGGTAGCAATCGCCGAGGCGAGGATGTTTACCAGGTTGTTGCCGATCAGGATCAAGCCGATCAGCCTGTCCGGGCGCTCTAGCAATCTGATGGCACGTTTGGCGCCCTTGTGGCCATTGTTGGCAAGATGACGCAAGCGATAGCGGTTGAGCGACATCATGGCGGTTTCAGAGCCGGAGAAATAGGCGGAGATGACAATGAGTACGAACAGGATGATGACAAGTACGCTGGTGGATATAGCTTCCAATCAGTGGCCCCACTTTGGCGTTGATGAGTAAGAAAAGCGTTAAGATTTAGTAAATACAGCGATTTGGGCTGTGAGTCAAGTTCACCTAGGTCGCACTTTAGTCCATCTTGACCTAGGTGAAGCAAGCTGTGATTAGCGTGTTTGGCCTATTGCAGGATCAACTCTTTGACGATGCGGGCGCCGAAGTAGGCTAGCGATAGCAGGGTGGCGCCTGTCAGGGTATAGGCCACGGCGGTGCGGATCTTACAACCCACCCAGTACTGCTGTGCCAGCATGGCAATATAGGTAAACCAGGCCATGATAGAGAGTATCGCCTTGTGGCCCTGGCCGTCGGCAAACATATCGTCGAGGAAGATGAAGCCGGTTGCCAGCGAAAGGCTCAAGAGCACCACGCCGATGATCACCAGATGATAGAGCTGCTTCTCTACCGTCATCAGCGGTGGAATCGCCGGACTCAGCATCAGCTGCTTCTTCTTCAGCTTATTCTGAATCATGGCCAGTTGGATGGCATAGAGGGCCGCTATCATCAGGGCGCTGTAGGCCATTAGCGACAGTACCACGTGCGCCAACACCTCGGGGTAGAGCTCGAAGTGGATGATATATTTAGGTGGTAATAGCCACAGCAGAGCCACCGAGATGACCGAGCAGGCGTAGACCACAGGCACAACCACTATCACCTTGAGGCGGAACATCAAGATGGTAAAGGTGAAGGCGATGATCCAGTTCACCATAGAGATCACATTGGTCAGGCTAAAGTTTTGACCGTCGCCGGTGAAGATGGCCTGAGACAGGGCGGCGGCATGGAGCATCACGGCCACGGCGGCGAAGGCGGCAACGGCTTTACGGTTAGGGCCATCGGCATGAAACAGTCGACTGATGACCAAGACGAGCGCGATACTGTAGAAAAAAATGGCTGAAGCCGAAAAAATCACCATCGAAAATTAACCTATCGTTATGTGAGCTTTCTTGTGGTTATCGACGCGCGTGAGGCGGTCGAGTTTTTATCCTTAGTTGATCGTTAGAATAACACGATGGATGCTATTTTGGGCAGAGGCTTTACACACAAAAATTAGCACTTTCTGAGCGTTACTCCTAAGTTTTGACATTTTTATCCTATGGCAGTTAACTTGCCAAAGCCATAACTTACGCTGTGCGGTAGCATAATATCTGTGCATCGCTATAATACTGGCCCAATCATGTAAATTCTAAACGGTAAAGAACGCGATAATGTTTGAGAACCTCACCGACAGATTATCACGCACCCTGAAAAATATTAGCGGTCGTGGTCGCTTAACAGAAGACAATATTAAAGAAACGTTACGCGAAGTGCGCATGGCGCTGCTGGAAGCCGACGTCGCCTTGCCCGTTGTACGCGCCTTCGTTAACAGCGTTAAAGAGCGTGCCGTAGGCCAAGAGGTCACCAAGAGCCTGAGTCCAGGCCAGGCCTTCATCAAGATCGTCCAGAGTGAGCTCGAAAGCGCCATGGGCGAAGCCAACGAGGCGTTGAACCTCTCGGCGCAGCCACCTGCGGTGATCATGATGGCCGGCCTGCAAGGTGCGGGTAAGACGACCAGTGTCGCCAAGCTGTCTAAGTTCCTGCGCGAGAGACAGAAAAAATCTGTGCTGGTGGTCAGTGCCGACGTCTATCGTCCGGCGGCGATCAAGCAGCTGGAAACCTTGGCCAATGAGGTCGAGGTCGAGTTCTTCCCATCGGATGTATCACAAAAGCCTATCGATATCGTCGATGCGGCCATGGCTCACGCCAAGCTCAAATTTATCGACGTGGTGATCGTCGATACCGCGGGTCGCCTGCATGTCGATGAGAGCATGATGGAGGAGATCAAGGCGCTGCATGCGGCGGTCAATCCCGTAGAAACCCTGTTTGTGGTCGATGCCATGACGGGTCAGGATGCGGCCAATACCGCCAAGGCCTTTAACGAAGCCCTGCCGCTAACCGGTGTGGTACTGACCAAGGTCGACGGTGATGCCCGCGGTGGTGCGGCGCTGTCGATTCGTCACATCACAGGTAAGCCGATTAAGTTCCTCGGTGTGGGCGAGAAGACAGATGCGCTCGAGCCTTTCCATCCCGATCGCGTCGCCTCGCGTATTCTGGGCATGGGAGACGTGCTCTCCTTGATCGAAGAAGTCGAGCGCGGCGTCGACAAAGAGAAGGCGATGAAGCTGGCCTCTAAGGTCAAGCAAGGCGGCAGCTTCGATTTGGAAGACTTCCGTGAGCAGCTGCAACAGATGAAGAACATGGGCGGCATGATGAACATGCTCGAGAAGCTGCCCGGTGTAGGTCAACTCCCTCCAGAGGCCCTGGCTCAGGTGCAGGACGGCAAGCTAACCGGACAAATGGAGGCTATTATTAACTCCATGACGCCAGGCGAGCGTAAGCGTCCAGAGATCATCAAGGGATCTCGTAAGCGTCGTATCGCCATGGGTTCAGGCACCCAGATCCAGGACGTCAATCGTCTGCTAAAGCAGTTTACTCAGATGCAGAAGATGATGAAGAAGATGTCGGGTAAAGGTGGCATGAAGAAGATGATGCGCGGCATGAGTGGTATGCTGCCTCCCGGGATGAAAATGCCCGGACGTTAATCGTCTGACTTTGTATAGATTTAGCTAAGTCCATTAAGGGTTTTCGACCCTTGGTGGGCTTGCTATTTTTGCGTGAAAAACGTTGCATTTGTCGCCGGTTCAGGTAGAATCGTGCGGCTTTCTATCTGGGACTCTTCGCGAACACGGGGTTCCAGTTTTTATTTTTGCTTCAGAACGAAGCAAATCATTAGAGGATAAAAGACGCATGGTTACCATTCGTTTAGCTCGAGGCGGCGCAAAAAAGCGTCCATTTTATAACATCGTTGTTGCTGACAGCCGTAACGCTCGTGACGGTCGTTTCATCGAACGTGTTGGCTTCTTCAACCCTGTTGCTCGTGGTCAAGAAGAAGCTCTTCGCTTAGATCTTGATCGTGTAGATCACTGGGTTGCTAACGGTGCAGCTACTACAGATCGCGTAGCGAAACTGATCAAAGACGCTCGTAAAGCTGCTGCTTAATAGCGTTTAGGTATAGATTGATGAGTAGTCACCAAGAACCTGTCGTACTGGGCAAATTAGGCGCTAGTCACGGCATTAAAGGTTGGTTGAAGATCACTAGCTATACCGATTCTGTCGAAGATATTTTTGACTATTCACCTTGGTTGATTAAAGAGCAAGGCGAATGGCGCGAAGTCAAGGTTGCACAGTGGCGTTACCAAGGTAAGGCGATTATCGCCGCCCTGGAAGGCGTAACCACTCGAGACCAAGCGCAAATGCTCACTAACTGTGAGATTGCCATTCCCGCCGAGGCGATGAAGGAGCTGCCGGAAGATGAATTCTACTGGCGTGATCTTATCGGCTGTGAGGTGGTGAATACTAAAGGCTATAACATGGGCAAGGTCGACCAGATCGTGGAAACAGGATCGAACGACGTGCTACTTGTGAAGGCCAACGCGAAAGATGGCTTTGGCAAAACGGAACGTATGATTCCTTTTGTTACCGAGCAGTTCATCCTCGAGGTGAATCTGGCGGAAAAACAAATTTTAGTGGATTGGGATCCGGACTTCTAAGTCGAGGGGCAACAGATGTGGTTAGGGGTAGTCACCCTGTTTCCAGAGATGTTTCGTGCCGTAACAGACTTTGGTGTAACGGGTCGGGCCGTAAGTAACGGTTTGTTAGAGTTGCAAACGTGGAATCCTCGCGATTTCACCCATGATAGACATAGAACAGTGGACGACAGGCCTTATGGCGGCGGACCTGGCATGTTGATGATGGTGCAGCCTCTACGTGATGCCATCCATGCAGCGAAAGCCGCTGCGGGTGATGAGGCTAAGGTGATTTATCTTTCTCCTCAGGGACGCAAGCTGACTCAGCAGGGCGTCGAAGAGTTAGCTAAATCGGAGCGTTTGATTTTAGTGTGTGGTCGCTACGAAGGTATCGATGAGCGCATTATTCAGACGGAAGTGGATGAAGAGTGGTCGATTGGAGATTACGTGCTCTCGGGCGGTGAACTCCCAGCGATGACGCTGATCGATTCGGTTTCACGTTTGGTTCCAGGTGTTCTTGGAAAGCAGGCGTCGGCAGAGCAGGATTCCTTCTCTGACGGATTACTGGATTGTCCCCACTATACTCGCCCAGAAAGCCTAGATGGTATCGATGTACCGGCGGTATTGCTTAGTGGCAACCACGAAAATATTAGACGCTGGCGATTGCAGCAGAGTCTCGGAAGAACTTTACTGCGGCGACCAGAATTATTTGAAAATCTAGCTCTGACTGACGAACAAACCAAGCTATTAGCCGAGTTTGTTAATGCCGCCCAAGCTGGCGAGTAAAAGTGGTCAGTTATTACTAGTATGGAGTTTATTCATGAATAACATCATTAAAATGCTCAACGATGAGCAAATGAAGCAAGACGTACCAGAATTTGGTGCAGGTGACACAGTAGTTGTTAAAGTACGTGTTGTAGAAGGCGGTAAAGAGCGTCTACAGGCGTTTGAAGGCGTTGTTATCGCTAAGCGTAACCGTGGTTTACACTCTGCATTCACAGTTCGTAAGATCTCTAATGGTGAAGGTGTTGAGCGTGCGTTCCAAACTCACAGCCCGCTCATCTCTAGCATCGAAGTTAAGCGTCGCGGCCGTGTTCGTCGTGCTAAGCTTTACTACCTACGTGAGCGTTCAGGTAAGTCTGCACGTATCCGCGAGAAGCTTGCTAAGTAAGCTATCGCTAAAACGTAAAACAAGATGCAGTGTTCGCACAATGACCCGCCTTATGGCGGGTTTTTGTTTTTAGCGGCACAGTAATACCAATCGTAATAAACAATTGATCATTCTAGCTTGTTAAAATGCTCGATAACTGTATTAGTATTTTTAATTGTAGAATAACTACTTATCTAAAAATCCTGCTTTGTTCTCAAGCGTTTTTCCTGTGCTATTTCTGATCACATGTTTACCGTGATTGGTATCATTCCTCTCGCCTTGTCCCTTTTAATTGCGTCATCCTTTCACCCTCGTAGCGATCAATCCTCTCTCTTTAGCTGCTATTAAAGCTCTCTTCTCTTCACGTTTTCGGCTTTCATCGTGAATTCTGTTTGAAAAGTAAATTTCTACTTGATCTAAATTTATGCAGCAGGCATAGTTAGCTCACAGGTGTAATGGTGTACTATTACGATATTGCGGTTTAGAGAAGACACACTAGGTTGGTGACAGGTATGCAGCAAGATACGATTAATAACGTTCACATCAGCTCGGAGAAGGTGCTGGTGACCCCGGAAGAGTTAAAACAACAACTGCCCCTGTCGACTGCCGCCTATCACTACGTACTCAATGCACGCCGCACTGTGGCGGATATAGTACACAAGCGTGATAATCGCGTACTCGTGGTCAGCGGGCCTTGCTCTATCCACGATATCGCCTCGGCCAAGGAGTATGCGCTGCGCCTCAAGACGCTGCACGATGAGCTCAAAGACGAGTTCTTCATCCTGATGCGCGTCTACTTCGAGAAGCCTCGTACCACGGTGGGCTGGAAGGGAATGATTAACGATCCCGACATGGATGAGTCCTTCGATGTCGAGAAAGGCTTACGCCAGGCGAGAGAATTGATGATCTGGTTGGCGGAACTGGGTTTGCCGGTGGCCACCGAGGCGCTGGATCCCATCAGTCCGCAATATATTTCTGAGTTGGTCACCTGGTCGGCCATCGGCGCGCGCACCACAGAGTCTCAGACCCACAGGGAGATGGCCTCGGGGCTCTCTATGCCGGTTGGCTTCAAGAACGGCACAGACGGCAAGCTAGGGGTGGCGATCAACGCGTTGCAGTCGGCGGCCAGTAGCCACAGATTCATGGGGATCAACCAGGCGGGGCAGGTCGCCTTGCTGCAAACCGCGGGTAACCCGGATGGTCATGTGATCCTGCGTGGCGGTAAGACGCCTAACTATGATGCGGCGAGCGTAGCCGAGTGTGAGCAGCAGCTGCATGCGGCCAAGCTCAACGCCAGACTGATAGTGGATTGCAGTCATGGTAACTCGAGTAAAGATCATACTCGGCAGCCGAGTGTCTGCCAGGATGTATTCGAGCAGATCGCTAACGGCAACAAGTCGATCATAGGTGTCATGCTGGAGAGCCACCTCAATGAGGGCAACCAGAGCAGCGATAAGCCGATGAGTGAGCTGGCCTACGGGGTGTCGGTTACCGATGCCTGCATCGACTGGCAGACCACAGAGGAACTCCTGCGTCAGGGGGCCGCACAATTGGCATCGGTTTTACCCAGCAGATTTGCTATGCTCAAGGCGGTTAATGCTTGATGGAAAGTGCGCAAATGAGTGAGAAAACCACCAAAGAGCTTGAAAAATTAAGAGAACATATCGACAGCGTCGATCAACAGCTGTTGCATCTGCTGCGTAAGCGCCTGGATCTGGTGGCCCAGGTGGGTGGCGTCAAGCATGCGGCCGGGGTGCCCATCTATGCGCCTCAGCGTGAGGCCTCCATGCTGGCTAAGCGCCGGGAGGAGGCGGCTAAGATGAATGTCTCGCCTCAGCTGATCGAAGATATTCTGCGTCGCCTGATGCGCGAGTCTTATCTCAACGAGAAGGATGTTGGTTTCAAGCAGGTGAAGACAGATCTGGGCCATGTGGTGATCGTCGGTGGTCAGGGCAAGTTGGGCGGCCTGTTTGCCCAGATGCTGAGTCTGTCCGGCTATCAGGTGAAGTCTCTGGATAAAGATGACTGGCAGCAAGCCGAGGCGATATTCGATGGGGCAGGGCTGGTGATCGTCACTGTACCTATTAGCATTACCTGTGAGCTTATTCGCGACAAGCTTACCAGCCTGCCAGCAAATTGCATTCTGGCGGATCTCACCTCTATTAAGGAGAAGCCACTCGATGCTATGTTAAGCAGTCATCAAGGCCCAGTGGTGGGGCTGCACCCCATGTTCGGCCCGGATGTCGGCAGCCTGGCTAAGCAGGTGGTGGTGGTGTGTCATGGTCGAGGTCGCGAGCAATATGAATGGCTGCTCGAGCAGATTGGCATATGGGGCGCGCGCCTCGTCGAGGCCGATGCTCAGCAACACGACAAGGCGATGCAGCTGGTGCAGGCGATGCGCCACTTCTCATCGTTCGTCTATGGCCTGAATCTCTATCGCGAGGCTGCCGATATCGACAATCTACTGCAGTTCAGCTCGCCCATCTACCGTCTCGAGCTGGCCATGGTCGGGCGTCTGTTTGCCCAGAGTCCTGAGCTCTATGCTGACATCATCTTCGCCCAGCAGGAGAGCCTGACGGCAATAGGGGATTATCTGGATAACTATGCCCAGGCTCTCGAATTGCTTAAACGCGGCGATAGGCAAGGCTTCATTCGTGAGTTCGAGGCCGTGGCGGCCTGGTTTGGAGATTTCGCGCCTCAGTTCCAGCGTGAGAGCCGCGCCATGTTGCAATCGGTCAATGATATGAAGACCAGCTAATCGATATTACTGATTAAAGCTCCCTGGCGGCGCCCGAGTGTCTGACACTCAGGGCGCCGCTTTTTATTTGGCAGCCCAAACCGGCTAATAGCTTGTTTTAAAATATCTTTACCATAATTTTTAACAAGTTAGTTTCGCAATTGCTAATTTGATCCGCTTCATAATTTCTCACATTACTGTCAATTTTATCTTCTGTGAGTGTCATTAGCACAGTAGACTGCGTCAAAACATGCAAAGAAAAAGCATGATTAAATAAAGGAGCAGTGTTGTGTTTTGTATTCAGTGTGAGCAAACCATTCGTACCCCGGCCGGTAACGGCTGTAGCTATTCTCAAGGTATGTGCGGCAAGTTAGCTGCGACCTCAGATCTACAAGATCTATTGATCTACATCTTACAAGGCGTGTCGGCCTACGCCGAGAAGGCGCGCGCGTTTGGTATCATAGACCCGGCCATCGACACCTTCGTGCCTAAGGCGTTCTTCGCCACCCTGACCAATGTGAACTTCGACGATGAGCGCATCATAGAATATACCAAGCAGGCCTACGCCTACCGTACTCAGCTACAGGCGGCCTACGAGGCGGCATGTAAGAAGCAGGGGCAACCAGTTGAGACACTGATCCCTGCCGCCAGCCTGGTGCTGGCCAGCGTGAAAGAAGAGATGTTGGCCCAGGCCGCTCAGGCGATCCCGAATCGCGGAAAAGATGCGGTCGATGAGGACATCATGGGGCTGCGTCTGTTGTGTCTGTACGGCCTGAAGGGCGCGGCGGCTTACATGGAGCACGCGCGCGTGTTGGATCAGACTGACGTTGAGGTGGCAGCTAAGTTTCATCAGATCATGGCATTCTTGGGCTCAGACTCTGTCGATGCCGACAAGTTGTTTGCCACCGCCATGGAGATTGGCCAGCTAAACTACAGCGTGATGGCCATGTTGGATAAAGGGGAAACCGAGGCCTTCGGTCACCCTGAGCCGACTCAGGTCAACACGGTTGCGGTGAAGGGCAAGGCGATTCTGGTGTCGGGCCACGACATGAAAGATCTCGAGCTTATCCTGCAGCAGACCCAAGGTAAGGGCATCAACGTCTTTACCCATGGTGAGATGCTACCGGCGCTGGCTTATCCCGAGTTGAAGAAGTATCCCCACCTAGTCGGTAACTACGGCAGTGCGTGGCAAAACCAGCAGAAAGAGTTCGCTAACTTCCCTGGTGCGGTGGTGATGACCTCTAACTGTATTATCGATCCTAACGTGGGCGACTATGCCGACCGTATCTTTACCCGCAGCATAGTGGGTTGGCCCGGCGTGACCCATATCGTAGGGGATGACTTCTCCGCGGTGATCGATAAGGCCTTGGCGCTTGAGGGCTTTGCCTATGATGAGATCCCCCATCACATCACCATAGGTTTTGCCCGCAACGCGTTAATGGCCGCCGCGCCTGCCGTGGTGGAGAACGTCAAGAATGGTGCGATCAAGCACTTCTTCCTGGTGGGTGGTTGTGACGGTGATAAGGCCGAGCGTAGCTACTTTACCGATATCGCCAAGGCGGCACCTAAGGACTCCATTATCATGACCTTAGGTTGTGGTAAGTATAAGTTCAACAAGCTCAGCTTCGGTGATATCAATGGTATTCCACGCCTGCTGGATATTGGTCAGTGTAACGATGCCTACTCGGCGATTCAGCTAGCCATCGCGCTGTCAGAAGTGTTCGAGTGTGAGATCAACGAGCTGCCGCTGAGTCTGGTGCTCTCCTGGTTCGAACAGAAGGCGATCGTTATCTTGCTGACCCTGTTATCACTGGGCGTGAAGAATATACGTACGGGCCCAAGTGCGCCGGCCTTCTTAACGCCAAACCTGCTTAAGGTGCTGGAAGATAAGTTTGGTCTGCGTAATACCACCACGGTAGAGCAAGATCTGAATGCCATTTTAAACGTCGCTTAAAATGTCCCCAACGCCCACGGCAGTGTCGTGGGCGTTTTTTATTTTTTGGTGAGTCGCCCATGAATCAACAAGATTATCAATCACCCAACTGGCAGGCTGGCGAGATAAGGCTAGTCTGTGTCGAGCGCTGGCAGGAAACCCATGATGTGACCAGCTTTCGCTTTCAAGGCGCCCAGCCCGTTAAATTTCATTTTAAGCCCGGGCAGTTTATCACCTTCCTGCTGGATATCGCTGGCGAGCGCCTTGCACGCAGCTATACCATCTCCTCGTCGCCCTCCCGTCCTTACTCCTTGGTGGTGACCATTAAGCGTATTCCTGGCGGTCGCGTGTCAAACTATCTGGTCGATAACTTACAGGCGGGGCATAGTGTCAATGTGAGCGGCCCGGCTGGTGCCTTTAACCTGATCGATATTGCCGCCGATAAGTATCTTTTCTTGAGTGCCGGCAGTGGTATTACGCCCATGTACTCCATGTCGCGCTGGCTGACCGACACCCAGGTTGGCAGCGATATCGCCTTCGTGCACAGTGCCAAGGCGAAGGAAGATCTGATCTTCCACGACGCCCTGCTTAAGATGGCGCAGCATCATCCAAATATGGCATTGCACTATAGTCTGGAATCGGG
The DNA here is from genome assembly GCF_000832025.1 of Shewanella sp. cp20. NCBI lineage: Bacteria > Pseudomonadati > Pseudomonadota > Gammaproteobacteria > Alteromonadales > Shewanellaceae > Shewanella > Shewanella sp. cp20. The sequence goes on from NZ_JPII01000029.1 coordinate 13,665, forward strand.
CGAGGCGCTCGAGGCCTGCTCAAGCTTCGCAGGAAGGCTAAGCTTAGTCATGCTCGCCGAGGCAGTGCCTGATTTTCTCGAGCGAACCGTGTTCGTCTGTGGCCCGGAGCCTTATATGCAGGCGGCTAAGACTATGCTGCAGGACGCAGGTTTCGACATGAGTCGTTATCATCAGGAGAGCTTCGGCGCGCCCACTTCATCGCCTGCATCGCAAGTCGAAGGGCTAGGGGATGACGCCGCCTTCATGCTGCAAATTGGCGATGTATCCACGCCGCTAAACGAAGCACAGACGGTACTCGAAGGGATAGAGGCCAAAGGCCTGCCCATTATCGCCGCCTGTCGCTCGGGCGTCTGCGGCGCCTGTAAGTGCCAGGTGTTAAGCGGCGAGACAGAGTCCAGCAGCGAGATGACACTGACGCCAGCCGAGGTAGAGCAGGGCTTTATTCTCGCCTGCTCGACGCGAATAAGATCCGACGTGACGCTCGCCCTGGGTTAAGGTTGAAAGGCTAAGCGCGTTAGGTTTGGCTTAGTGATAAGGGGGCTTTTTAAGAAGGGGATACAGTCGTAAGATTTGCGCTATGGGCGATGACACAGTATGGTTAATGTGAGGGTTAGGCGAATGGCATCACGCTGGCTTAGCCCAATTCTTAGACCCTTTGTGTGGAGCGCCCTCATGGTATCGACTACGTCACAGCCTGTCGTTATAGACGACCATAGCCTTGGCCATCTCCTTTATGCCCTGATGTCGGCCTTTCCGCTTTTGTTATTGCCGCCTCTGTTTGCCTTGCTTATTAGCCTTGGGCAGAAGGGCGACAAGATGAGTAGTCTGCTCTATTCCCATATTCGTTGGCAGCGTTGGTCGATTATCTCGCTGTTTTCGCTTCTGCTGCTGGCCTACTTAATACCTCAAGCCTGGTTGGCCGTCAGCCTGTCACTGCTGGCTCTGCTGTGGTTTTGTCATCGAACCATCAAAGGCTGGATGAACCTGGTCGATGGCCTGGCGATTTAAATCTATGGGTAAATAAAAAGAGGACCTATGGTCCTCTTTTTTGTTTATAGATGCGCTCTGGTGTCTGTTAATAAGCCAGCTGCTAGTCGCGGTAGAGACGAGCCAAGATGTCGCTATGGGCATTAAGCTGCTGGGGATCGCTCAGGCCCAGCACCAGGCCGTCAGCCTTGAGGGCCCTTGCGGCACTGGCCTGGCTAGCGAGTTCATCTTGCTGACAGGCATAGCGGGTATTGATGATCACCGGCAGGTGGCTCTTCTCTTTCAGGCTGATGAGCCCGGACAGATCTAAGGTCGGTCGCTGCTGCTCATTGAAGGTTCTGATTCCGGCTTCACTCAAGATCACCTGCTGATTACCTGCGGCCAATATGGTCTCTGCACCGCCCAGCCATTCATCTAGGCTGGCCATAGTGTTGCGCTCTAAGATAACCGGCATGTGCAGCGCACCGACCTGTTCGAGCAGATCGCGATTGTGCATCTGCTTGCCACTGATCTGCAGCATGTCGGCATGATCAACGGCCAGCGGGAGTTCGCTCTCATGTTCGATGGCGACGATACAGGCCAGATCAAACTGGCTCAGGGCTCTGCGCATCTCGCTCAGCTGGCGGTTCGCCATGGGGTTGGCATTTAACTCACTAACGATCACGGCCTGGAAACCCGCCTCTTTTATCTGCTTGGCCAGCTGGCTGTAGTGGCCAGGCTCTTGAGTCAGACTCAGCTGTGCCATGGCGCCAAACTGACCATCGCCTATCTGTAGCTGTCTTGTGACGACGCTGGTGATCTGTGGATGTTCGGCCAGGCTATGACGCAGATGTTTGGCGTCCTGTTTCTCTTTTGCCTGTTGGTCGGCTTCGCGGCTGGTGGTGGGCTCTATCATCAGCTGACTGTTGCTCAGCTGGGTCGGGTTGACGGTTTCGCAGGGGTAACAGCCAAGTACCTTGATGAAGCGGGTAATACGTTCCAGCTCCTTTAACGCCTGCTGCATCTGGTCGCTGGCGAGGTTGGCGTCAAGGTCCAGGTAGAACATCTCCTCCCAAGGAGTACCAGGGATAGGGCGGGATTCCAGCTTGCTCATGTTGAGATCATGGGCCTTTAAGATCAGCAAGGCTTCTACCAGGGCGCCGGGTTTCTGCCCCGTGGCCATGATAAGCGTGGTCTTGGCCGGCAGCTGTTCGGGCACCGCAATGGCCTTTCTGGCGACGACGATAAAACGGCTCTGGTTGATCTTCTGGTTGGCCAGTTCGCGCTCGATGGCCTCGAGTTGGTACAGGGCACCGCCTTCGACGCTGCCGATAGCGGCGACGCTGTTATCATCGGCCTCAAGCACACGCTCCATGGCCTCGGCGCTGCTGGAGCAATATTCCAGTTTGAACTCGCCATGTTGACTCAGATAGCGACTGCACTGGCTGATAGGCTGAGGATGGGCGTAGATGGTTTTGATCTGCTTAACCTGAGTGCCAGGCTTGGCGAGCAGGCAATGGCCCACCTCTATGGTGGTTTCACCAACGATAGCCAGGCTGGTGTGTTGCAGCACATCATAGACCTCGTTGATCGAGCCTGAGGAGGTGTTTTCGATCGGCAGGAAGCCGTAGTCGGCGTGACCCGACTCCACCGCCTGTACTATCTCATCGAAACTCTTACAACCCAGATCCTGCATGCCAACCTGACGGCGCTCGCAGTAGCGAGTGGCAGCGAGATAAGAGTAGGAGCCACGCGCGCCTAAGTACGCGATGTTGTATTGCTGTTTCTGCAGGTCAGGGTTGGCGCGGCCCTGAAGGTAGGCTTGTTGGTTTAATACCGAGTCTTCGATGATGCTTTGATAGAGGGAGAGGACATAGTGAGCGTCGAGTCCCTGCTCGCGTCCCTGCTTAACCAGTCTGGCCAGCAGTTCTTTCTCTCTCTGGGTATCGCGAATTGGGCGAATATCGACCTCTTTGCTGCGGGCGACATCTAAGCTCAGTGACCGTCGTTTGGCCAGCAGTGCCAGCAGTTCATTGTCGAGCGCGGTGATCTGTTCCCGGGTATGGTTAAGGGGATGTGGTTTGGTCATGCTGTCCTCTGTCGTTGAACGCTTCTCGATTAATCATGCAAATAAAAAAGCCCCCCATAAATGGGAGGCTCTGGAATTCTTACTTTCGTTTTTACACTGAAATTCCGCCTCCCTAGAAGGGTGGAATAAAAAAGAAAGTAAAAAAAGCGTTGGTGTTGGTGTTGGTTTTCATAGCCTTCAAATTAAGCCTTGCTCTAAACCCTGTCAATCAAAAAAGGGATAAAGTGAGAATTTATCTCTGTGGTAAATAAGAGCCCCGCGTCAGCGAATTGACTTGCCATAAATAGAAAGCGCACCTCTTTGGGTGCGCCGGGAGAGTAAAAGATCAGAATTTAAGATGGGGCATCCTCCTTTGCTTGTCGCCTGCAGATGAAAAGACTGCAGCAGGTGATAAGGGAGAGGCAGCGGGCTAATCGACTAGCGGTGATCCAATGGCCTGTTAACGTCTATTACGTTGGTTTGCCTTAATTGGCTATCTGGCTGCCTCAGTTATGGAAAAAGCACTCAATATTAAAATGGGACTGCGCTCCTTTCTCACTCGTTAGGGTGCTAGGCTTCGAGATTATCTTAGCGGCAACCCTATGGCCTGCTGGGGACGACTTGTTTGGCGCTATGCCTGTTTCCTATTTGGGCTAATCTTAAGCCTGAGGTTGTGTGAGTCGCCTTCAATAAATCAAACGTGAAAGTTAACGTCTTGCGTCTGGTGAATGTTACCTCTTACTCCTTCGTTGGCTTGCTTTCGACATCAGAGACGGCGCTTAATAGTAAGTATAACAAGGGCGGACAACATAGCTAGTTCGTTAGCTGAGCTCCACGGCTTCTCATTGAATGCCTGTGGCTGATGTGGCTGTCCGTCCTCGTCTCTTGCCTGTCGCTGTACCTCGATTTAGGTGGCGGTTTAACTTTCCACCAAGTTTGGGTAAGTGGCTTTTGTGCCTGTTCGTTAGCGTTCGTTCCTCGGCCTATGCCTGAGGCGATGATTCGCCACTTACCGTTAATCTGTTACGCCGCGTATTCCTCATCTAATGTTTCGTCATACTCGTCGTCGATATCGGCGCTTTCTGGCGTTGGGCTCATCGCTGGAGCCGTGTAGCGAGCTCCTTCCGGTTTGTGGCTGAGGCGATTGAGCTGTTTCTCCAATTTTTGACCCATTGCATTGATTGCTGCATAGAGATCTTTGTCTTTCGCCTGAGCAAATAAGGTGTTGCTTGGTATACCGACTGAAGCTTCTATCTTAAATCCTTGCTTCTCTTGACCTATGATTACATGTGGATTAATGAGCTGTACATCGTGTCTACTTAGTTTTTCTAAACGGCTCTCGATACGTTCACGGATAGGAGTGGTGACTTCGAAATCTTTACTTGTAATCTTTATCATATGTCGAACCTTTCGTTGTTTCCTTGACTTCAGATTACCAATTCAGCCCCCAGAAAACGTGATCCAGATCAACTTTTTGCTGCCATTATTTTCCGTTCGTTGGTTATTTGAGCCCTTAGACAAAATTGTAAAATAAACATTAGGAATGGCTTGTTTTTATCAAATTTAGGCTGCATATTTGACTGGATAACACTGCTTACATAAATCTATTTGCCTCTCCCCATCGCTTCAAATATCATCAATTTCATTATTTTCTAAAGTGATGAGTTATAAGATGTCCTCAGTAGAAAACCCTCAGTCTGCCCAGGTAAAAATTAAGGTATGGGATCTGCCTACGCGCCTGTTTCATTGGACCATGATAGCGCTGCTCGGCGGTTTGTGGTGGAGCGCCGAGGTGGGGGAGATGCAATGGCATCAGGTGTTTGCCTACGGGCTAATGATCTTGATCGGTTTTCGAATTCTTTGGGGAATCGTTGGCAGTGAGACGTCGCGCTTTAGCCATTTTGTGAAATCGCCGACTCAGGTACTTGCCTATGTAAGGCAGCCCCAGCGCCGCAGCATTGGCCATAATCCTCTGGGGGGCTATATGGTGGTGGCGATGATCTTGGTATTGGTGGCGCAGCTCACCACAGGACTATTTGCCACAGATGAGGTCTTTACCGAAGGGCCGCTATACGCTTATGTAAGCAGTGACACGGCCGGAACCTTGACCTGGCTGCATAAGCAAAATTTCAATTTACTCCTTCTACTGGCGGTTTTGCATATTCTTGCAGTGATCTGGCACGGCATTAAAGGCGATAAACTGGTTGGAGCCATGATAACCGGCTATAAGAACGTCAGCAGCGAGAGCGTTACCGAGTTTAAGTTTCGCTCGGGCTTAATGGCCCTGACACTGGTGGGCGTGCTAGCAGGCCTAGTAGTGAACTATCTGATTTGGCCCATTGCGGCCATGCTGTAGGGCGATGGCTAACGGTAAAGGTTAGGCTAGAGAAACAGGATAAGAAAAGGGGAGCTTAATTGGCTCCCCTTTTTTATTGGCTTTCGATATTGGTCGTCAATATACGTCTTGTTATTAGTCTTTCTTGTAGACGTCGTGACAGCCTTTACAGCTTTTACCTGTATTCATGAAGGCTTGCTTAATCGCATTTTTATCGTCTGATTGCGCGGCAACGGCAAGTTTGGCGGCGTTGTCTTGGAAAGTGCTCATCTTAGCGTCGAAATCGGCTTTGTCGCTCCAGATCTTCGCCAGTGCGCCTGTGTCGCCCTTGTCAGAACCGGCAACGAAACCTTCTGCTGGCAGCTTGCTCAGTGCGGCAACGTTTTGCGCGCGCATGGCAAAGACTTCGGCGTCGAATGGCTTCTTGCCCTTAAGCATGGCGCCCATGTCGCCAAAGTTGTGAGCGATCAGGCCAAAAGCAGATTGACGATAATGAATGGCATCGTCTGACTCTTTGAAGTTATTGGCTTGTACCGCTGTGGCCAGTAAGGCACTGCCGGCTAGGGCGAGCAGGCTTAATTTAAACTGTTTTTTCATGGCAATCATTCTCACTACTTTGTGGATTTATGTGATCTAACGCAAACATTCTAATCGTAATTAACTATCAGATACTATAGATTTTTCTTTAAAACGACGGCCAAAATGTTGCCGAATGTGTCTAACTCTTAAACGCCTGACTTATCGCATCTACTGGTTCGATAGCCAGCGCGGCAGATTTCTTGGTACACTTCGATGTACTGGTAGGCTATGACAGCTTAGGAGCTAAAATGCGCGCAAACTGGGATCTGGTTTTGGAAAAAGTGGTCAATCATCAAGACACCGATGCCTTGATGGATCTGTTCGATTTACTGCTCACCGAGGAGGAGCGTAGCGCCATCGCCGGGCGGCTGAAGGTGTTTCAAGCCCTGCTCTTGGGAGAGATGAGTCAGCGACAGATCGCCGCCGAATTCGAGATCAGTATTGCCACCATCACACGTTGTTCCAACTACCTCAAGCATATGCCCACGGCTCAGCGCGAGCGTATCAAGGCGCTCATTCTCTAGTTAGATCACCCGTATTGGCTGCGGTAGCTGGTGCTTACGATAGCTGCGGCGCTGGGCCAGACGAAACAGCGCGAAACAGACTAGCCCGGTGCCTGCAAACGAAAGATAGCTGGAGTCGCTGTGGCGAAAGACAAACAGGGCGCCCAATAGATAGGCATAGGGAAGCAGGTCGTAGAGCGCATCAGGCCAGATGCCTTGCTTACGACGACTCGGTTTATCGCTGCGTCGATTCTGTGAGCGCATGTTGAAGATACGCGCGCCGAGCAGGAAGATAATCACGCCTAAGAGCACTGGAAGGGGCGTCGGACTTATCAGTATGGTCGTTGCCGCGATGAGCAGGTAGATGGCAGGCAGTTTTTCATAGATGGGCTGAGCAACCATTTCGATATCCTTATCGTTTATACCAATCGTAATAAATAATTGATCATGCTAGCTTGTTAAAACGCTCGATAACTGTATTAGTATTTTTAATTGTAGAATAACTACTTATCTAAAAATCCTGCTTTGTTCTCAAGCGTTTTTCCTGCGCTATTTCTGAGCAAATACTTACTGTGATTGGTATTGTACGCAGCTAGCTAAGGTTGTCTTGAGCATAAAATAAAAAAGTCGGCATCACCTAGTAAAAGGTGGCCGACTCGATTCAGAATCCTACCTGAGATTGACGCCTAAGCGTCAAATTAAGGCTTTAGGTTGAGCTGCTTTAGCTTAGTGCTGGCAGCCGCAACCGCCGTTGCCGTCACAACCTTCTTTTGCTGGCTTCTCAGGATTTTCGCTACAGCATCCGCCTTGATGCTCATGACCTTCGCCACCACAGCAACCACCTTCATGGCTATGCTCGTGGCTGCCACAGCCGCCAGCCGCATGGATATGACCATGGGCGATCTCTTCGGCGCTGGCATCACGAACCGAAATCACTTCGACGGTGAAGTTAAGGGTCTGACCCGCTAGTGGGTGGTTACCGTCAACCACGACGACATCGTCTTTCACTTCGGTCACTTGTACCGGACGCTGGCCCATCTCTGTTTCGGCGATGAAACGCATGCCAGGTACGATATCTTCGATATCGCCGAAGGCTGCTAATGGGACATCTTGACGTAAACCATCGTGGTAAGGACCGTAAGCCTGCTCGGCTTCTACGGTAACTTCAAGCTTGTCGCCAACACTTTTGCCTTCGAGTGCCTGCTCAAGGCCTGGGATCATGTTTTCTGCACCATGAAGGTATAGCATTGGCTCACCTTCAAATGAACTCTCGATCAACTCGCCTTGCTGGTTAGTTAAGCGGTAATGGATGCTAACAGCTTTGTGTTGGGTGATTATCATATCGCCTCCAATTCAGAATGTGGCGGCATTTTAGCTCGCTTTGTTGGCCTTGGCGATGACCTAGCGCAGCTTCTTGAGGGAAAATGGGTAAATTTTTTTTCATCAGGCCAGGTACAGTGAGAGGTCAGGTAAGGGGAATTGTTTCTCTTTGATTGTTTATTCACTATTTCTGGAAAGATATTTTGTGTTGTTGGGGTCTTAATTTGCATGTTAATCGTCGATTTCTGGTCTCTTTTCCCTGTCTGCTTGTTAGCACTGGTAAAGCCTGGTCTTATACCTTGTGAAAGTTCATCATTTAAGTATATGGCGATGTTTATTAAGTGTTTATTTAATAATTTTGATGGGCGGGATACAGATGGGATATTTAGCCTATCATTCCCTTTATTCACTTAAATCTACGCCTTGTTATTTCATTTTAGCGTTTGCAGCGTCGAAGATGCTGAAAGTGTATTTTTATAAAGTTTTATTTTGGGGGTTGACACCTTGGGGCAAAAAAGGCAATTCTGTAGAGACATTCAGTGATTATGTTTTGATACGACAGAATAGAATTTAAATGTTTAGCCTTAACCTCGTAGTAACCACCATTATTACAACCACCACGATTACCAGCGTGGGGGCCGGCTAAGCATACTCGAAAGAAATGATTTGAAATGACTAAGCCCGCTCCCCATCAAGGAGCGGGTTTTTTGTTTCTGGGGCGCGGTACTAAGGAGAGAAGATGAAGGTAATGAAGTTCGGTGGTACCTCGCTGGCCAACTGGCAGAGGTTTAATAGTGCGGCGCAGATCGTCTTGGCATCGGCCGAGGAACAGCCGACAGCAGTGGTGTTAAGCGCGCCGGCAACCGTGACAAACGGCTTGTTGGAGATGGTGGATCTCGCTGTCGCCGGGGATGATTTCTCTCCCGTCTTGAGTCAGGTACATGAGGTCTTTAAGACCCTCTATGCAAAGGCCGCCAGCGAGGTCTTGGGGAGCGAGCAATCAGCAGGCCTCGAAGGTGTCCTGGCCGCGCAGCTCAAGCACTGGCAAGACAAGCTGCAAGGCGTGGTCTTATTGGGTGAGTGCCCCGACTTTGTTCGCGCCGAGATAGTGGTCGGTGGCGAGCGACTCTCTGCGGCGCTGATGGAGCAGTTGATGTTGGCCGCCGGCGTCTCGGCCAACCAGCTTGTACCACAACAGCTGTTTGTGGCCCATGGACCGGCGCTGGAATCGGTTGTTGATATCGCCGTGAGCAAACAGCGTTTTGCCGAGCTTTCTCTCGATGCCCATCAGGTGTGGGTGATGCCAGGCTTTACCGCCGGAGACAAGGATGGCCGAGTGGTGACCCTTGGCCGCAACGGCTCGGACTATTCGGCGGCGGTGCTGTCTGCCTGTATCGATGCCAGCTGCTGCGAGATCTGGACAGATGTGGATGGCGTCTATAATACCGACCCGCGTGTCGTCGCCGATGCCAAGCTGCTGACTCAGCTCAGTTACCAGGAGGCGATGGAGCTGTCCTATTTCGGCGCCAAGGTACTACACCCTAAGACGATTGCGCCTATCGCTCAGTATCACATCCCTTGCTATATACGTAACAGCTTCAACCCACAGGCTCCAGGTACCTTGGTATCTAATCAGGCGGACGAGACGGGCCTGAACGTCAAGGCTATCTCTAATCTCGACGAGCAGACCATGTTCGACATCGCCGGGCCCGGCATGAAGGGCATGGTAGGCATGGCGAGCCGGACTCTGGGGGCCATCTCCCGCTCCGGGGTGTCAGTCTCTCTCATTACGCAAAGCTCGTCCGAGTACAGCATCAGCTTCTGTGTAGCCACCGCCGATGCCGAGCGGGTGCGCCTGGCGCTGGAGCTGGAGTTTGAGCTTGAGCTTAAGAGCGAGATCCTCGAGCAGATTAGCATGCGCCACAACCTGGCCATCGTATCCCTGATAGGTGACGGTATGCGCACCCATAAGGGGGTTGCCGGTAAGTTCTTCCAGGCCTTGGCCCAGGCCAACGTCAACATAGTGGCTATCGCCCAGGGCTCCTCCGAGCGCTCCATCTCGGCGGTTATTGAGCTGCGTAAGACCAAGCATGCCATCGCCGCCTGTCATCAGAGCTTCTTCGATGTGCAGCACTATCTGGATGTCTTCCTGGTGGGCTGTGGCAATGTGGGCGCCGGTTTGCTCGAACAGATCAAGCAACAGACGGAGATGTTAAAGGCTCAGCATATCACTGTGCGCGTGTGCGGCGTGGCGAACTCCCGCCAGATGTTGCTCGATGCCAAGGGGATAGATCTCAATCATTGGCAGGGACTGCTTGCCGACAGCCAGCAGGCTTGCGATCTGGAGAAGATGCTTGCCTGGGCCAAAGATCAGCAGCTACTCAACCCTGTGCTGGTGGACTGTACCTCAAACGAAGCCGTATCCGATCAATATGTCGCGGTAATGAACGCCGGTCTGCATGTAGTAACCCCTAACAAGAAGGCCAACACTCGTGATTATGACTATTACCGTGCCCTGAGGCAGACTGCGCTGCATCAGCGTCGTCAGTTTCTCTATGAGACCACTGTTGGCGCGGGCCTGCCGGTTATCGATAACCTGAAGAAACTGTTGTTCGCTGGCGATAAGCTGCAGAAATTCAACGGCATACTCTCGGGTTCACTCTCCTATATCTTCGGCATGCTGGATGAGGGGATGAGCCTGTCGGAGGCGACGCGTATCGCGCGGGAGAAATGCTTTACCGAGCCCGACCCAAGAGACGATCTCAGCGGTATGGACGTGGCTAGGAAGGTGCTTATCCTTGCCCGCGAGGTGGGTATGCAGATAGAGCTGAGTGACATTCAGGTTGAATCTGTACTGCCGAGTCATTTCGACGCCTCTGGCGATGTCGAGACCTTTATGGCGAATCTGACTTCACTCGACAGCGAACTCGCCCAAAGGGTAAATAGCGCCAAGGCCGAGGGTAAGGTGCTGCGTTATGTGGGACAGATCGACGAGCAGGGCTGCCGGGTGAAAATCGCCGAGGTAGATGCCAAGGATCCCCTCTACAGCGTCAAGGGCGGCGAGAATGCGCTGGCCTTCTACAGCCGCTATTATCAGCCGATCCCCTTCGTGCTTCGCGGCTACGGCGCGGGTACCGAGGTGACGGCGGCCGGTGTGTTTGCCGACTTGCTGAGAACCCTTAACTGGACACGGGAGATGGGCGTATGAGTTTAACGGTTTACGCGCCAGCCTCCATGGGCAATGTCGGCGTGGGATTCGATCTGCTGGGCGCCGCCTTGGCGCCGGTTGATGGCAGCCTGCTGGGGGATCGCGTGTCCGTAGCGCCGGCGCCGCATGGCGTTTCGCTTAAATTGGCCGGTCACTGGGCCGACAAGTTGCCTGCCGCCTGCGAGGAGAATATCGTCTACCAGTGCGCCCACTTCTTCCTAGAGCAGCTCGGTAGCGAGGCTGGCGTTGCCATGACACTGGAGAAGAACCTGCCGGTAGGGAGCGGACTTGGCTCCAGTGCCAGCTCGGTCGTTGCCGCGCTTTATGCCCTGAACGAGCATTTCGACAGGCCCTATGACAGCGATGCGCTGCTGAGGTTGATGGGTGAATTTGAAGGCAAAATCAGCGGCTCTGTGCACTATGACAATGTTGCGCCCTGTTATCTAGGTGGCATGCAGCTGATGCTGGATACCCCGAGCGCCGTGTGTCAGGACCTGCCCGTCTTTAAAGACTGGTATTGGGTGGTGGCTTATCCTGGCATCTCCCTTTCAACGGCCAAGATGCGTGCCTTGCTGCCAGCGCAATACGATAAGTCAGTAACCATAGATTTCGGTCGTTATCTGAGTGCTTTCGTGCATGCCAGTTATCGCCAAGATGCCAAGCTCGCCATAGAGGTGTTAAAGGATGTGCTGGCGGAACCTTATCGCGCCGCAGAAATTCCCGGTTATGAGCAGGCGCGCGCCGCCTTGGCCGAACTCGGCATGGCCACCACGGGGATCTCAGGGAGCGGCCCGACACTGTTTACCGTGACCGATAACCTGGAGATGGCAAAGCAGGCCAAGGCCTGGTTAGATGCGAATTATGTCACCTCTGGCGCTGGTTTTTCCCATATATGTCAAATTGATATGCTCGGCACGCGCCGTGTAGATGCACCACTTTTAGATTAATAGGCGGATGTAAGATGGAACTCTATAACTTAAAACACCCCTCACAGAAGGTTAGTTTCACTCAGGCGGTTAAATTGGGCCTAGGGCGGGATCGCGGCCTGTTTTTCCCTGTCACTATCCCAAGGCTGGACGATGTGGATGCGCTGCTGGCGATGGACTTCGTCGAGCGCTCAAAGGCGATATTGGGCGCCTGGTTGGCCGATGAGCTTGGCCAGGAGCTGGTGGATAGCCTGGTTGAGCGCGCCTTTAATTTTGAGCTGCCGCTGAGCAAGGCCGATGACAAGCGCTATTGCCTCGAGCTGTTCCACGGTCCAACCCTGGCCTTTAAAGACTTTGGCGCACGCTTCATGGCGCAGTGCCTCAATAGCCTGGCACAGGAAGACAAGTTGACCATATTGACCGCTACCTCGGGGGATACCGGCGCAGCGGTCGCCGATGCCTTCTATGGGCTGGATAAGGTACAGGTGGTGGTGCTCTATCCTAAGGGCAAGATCAGCCTGCTACAGGAGAAGATGTTTACTACCCTGGGTGACAATATACATACGGTGTCGGTGGAGAGCGATTTCGATGCCTGTCAGGAGATGGTCAAGGCCGCCTTCGAAGACAGCGACGTGCGTGACGGTCTGCACCTTAACTCGGCGAACTCTATCAACATCAGCCGTTTACTTGCGCAGATCTGTTACTACTTCGAGGCGGTGGCCCAGTTTAAGCGAGCTAATCAAGGCGATCCTGTGATTGCCGTGCCCAGCGGTAACTTCGGCAACCTGACGGCGGGATTGTTTGCCAAGGCGATGGGGCTGCCAGTGAAGCGTTTCGTGGCGGCAACCAACAGTAATGATACCGTGCCCCGCTATCTGGCCGATGGGCAGTGGTCGCCCAAGGCGACCGTCGCGACCCTCTCCAATGCCATGGATGTGGCCGAACCGAGCAACTGGCCTAGGGTTGAGACCATCATGGAGGTGATGAGCTGGCCGCTGAGCGAGTTGGTGGGTGTCGGCCTCTCGGAGCAAGATACGGTGGAGGCTTTGGCTGAGCTCTATCGCGGCGGTTACTTGTCTGAGCCCCATGCGGCCATCGCAGCTAAGGCACTGTCGTTAACCATGTCGGCCGATGAGCAGGGGATATTCCTCGGTACGGCGCATCCTGCCAAGTTTAAAGAGGTGGTGGAAGAGGCACTCAATATCCAGCTTGAGCTGCCGCCCGAGCTGCAAGCTGTGCAGGATAAGCCGATTCTATCTGCCGAATTGCCCGCAGACTTTGCCCGCCTCAAGGCTCATCTGTTTGAGGTGCTGGCCTAGGCCTCCTTATCGCCGTCAAGTCGAAATGTCTTGGCGGCTAGCTATTCTTTCTCGCCGGGTGCGTCTTTCAGTCGCAGTTTGTCATTTGTTGTTTGCGGACTGTGATTTTCTCTCTTCTCTGCTTTTTCTTTCTCTTTCTCTTCTCTCTAGGTATTGGATGTTAGGTGTTTCGTCGAGGTTGTCATTTGCGTGCGCGCGATAACATTTGGTTTACCGTTTACTTGTCATGATCACAAGGCGTCTACTTCACAGAGTGTTCGCTACTTAGGTTGCCAAGTGTATCGCCTTCGTTGAGTTAGTCGTGATTATCATCACATCAGGCTAAATTTAAATTATTTATCTTTAAGGACTTTTTACTTTATCGAGACCTGTGGTTTTGCATATAAGAGTGATTTTTTTGGGCCTTTGTCTCTTGAGCGCCTGCACATCTAATGAGCCGCAGCTCTATTCGCGAATCAATGAAGCCTATGATTTCGAGGTGACCCATTGTGATAGTTTCGCCATGGTAACAGGCTTAGGTCGAGGGGATGCGCCGCTGAGGGCGGCGCGGGAAAATGCCAAGCATCAGGGGGAGGCCCTAGGTGGTACCCACATCGTTTGGTTACAGGAGGATCACTTCGACGGGGATAGCCAGGTTAAGGTGATTGCCGTGGTCTATAAGTGCCTGTTTTAGCGAGCCTGACTCCTTAGCCAGTTGATCTCTTGTGGCCAGATCTCAGGTTCTATCGTCTCCAGGATGAGTGGGATCTGCTTAGTCGCCGGGTGTTTCATGATATAGCTAAACGCATCCATGCCGATATAACCGGCGCCGAGGGAGTGGTGCCTGTCGACACGGCTGTTGAGGGGCGTCTTGCTGTCGTTAAGGTGCATCGCCTTGAGGTAGTGGTTGCCCACTATGGTATCGAATTGTCCGAAGCTCGCTTCGCAGGCCTCATGGGTCGTTAAATCATAGCCGGCGGCAAACATGTGGCAGGTATCGATACAGACACCTACGCGGCTCTTATCTTCTACCTTGTCGATGATCTGGGCAAGCTGCTCGAAGCTATGGCCCAGGTTTGACCCCTGACCCGCGGTGTTTTCTATGATGGCGCTGACCCCCTGGGTCTTATCCAGCGCCAGGTTGATCGACTCGCTGATGCGGGCCAAGCACTCGTCTATGCCTATCTTGTTGAGATGACTGCCGGGATGAAAGTTCAGCAGGGTTAACCCCATCTGCTCACAGCGCTGCATCTCATCGAGAAAGGCCTCACGCGAGCGCGTGAGCTGCTCGGTATCCGGATGGCCCAGATTAATCAGATAGCTGTCGTGGGGCAGTATGGCATCGGGGGAGATATTGGCCTGTTCGCAGTTAGCCTTGAAGTCGGCTATCTGCTTAGGACAGAGCGGCGCCGCCTGCCAACGTCTCTGATTCTTGGTAAATAGCGCAAAGGCGTTGGCGCCAATCTTTTGTGCGTTTAGCGGCGCATTGGCGATACCGCCGGCGGCGCTGACATGGGCACCAACCCAATGAGTGTCTGACATTCTTCCTCACTAACTTTCAACAAGCTTATAAATTATCACGGTATTTTGAGCGATTTTTCTAGGCTGGACTATGCTCAATGAAAGGTATTTAGCCTTAATTGTTTATTTTTCGATAGTGGAATGGACTCTAGCGTGTTTAAGGATCTCTCTCAATCTGAATTTATGGACTTCGGCCCAGCCTTGATCGCCCAGCTGGGTAAGTTACAGGGACAGTTTATTCGTGGTGACGATGTACTCTTGCCCCTGTGTCGTGTTCTGGCCGATAGCAGCGGCGCCGAGTCTGTGATGATCTTGTCTCGTCGCCTGCTGGCCTGTGATGAGATGCCCGCCGATGTCACCTGCTGGTGCCGGGATTCTATGCGATATATCACCCTGTGGCGCCAGGTAAAGGACTGGCCGCTGTTGGATGGTCAACGCGGCGCACATCTGTGGCAGCGGTTTGTGGTCTGGCCCATCGAGGGGCTAGACGTCAATATCTTCTTCTATCGCCCGGTCAAGGGCTGGCTGTCGTTTCTCACCTCCTATCAGACCTTTATTGCCGACAGTATCAGCGGCATGTTGCAGCAGCAGAGTCTGGACTGGCAGCAGAGCCGTAATGCCCAGATCATCAAGTCGATCGACACCCAAATGTATCAGTCTATCGTCAGTAACAGCGAGGATATGATAGTGGTCGCCTCGCGTCAGAAGGGGATGGCGCCCGTGATCATGTATGCCAACGCGGCGGCAACCGCCATCAGCCAATATCCCCGCAGTCAGCTTATCGGCAAGTCGATTGAGCTCTTCTTCGGGGATCAGGATGACAAGGCACAGGAACTGCTGGAGGCGATAGAGCTGCGCCTGGAATTTACCGGCGAGCTGGTTTGTTCGACCGCTACGGGGGAGAAGGTGATCCTGCATACCCATCTGATTGCCTTAAACGAGCAGTATGAAGACGGCAGCTTGTTTACCCTGGTGGGGAGGGACATCACAGAGCAGAAGCTGATGCAAAATACCATGGCCCGCACGCAAAAGATGCAGGCCATGGGACAGCTGGTGGGCGGTGTGGCCCATGATTTCAACAATATCTTGGGTGTGCTCAAGGGCAATCTGGAGCTAATGGAGCTCAAGGGCAAGGACGATACCATAGCACGTTACCTGGCCACGGCGCTCAAGGCCTGCCAAAGGGGAACAGATCTCACCCGGCGCCTGCTGCAGTTTTCCCGCCAGGAGCAATTTAGCGCCCAGCCGCTGCAGGTCAATGAGGTGCTTCTGGGCTTAGAGGAGTTGCTGGAGAAGTCGTTAACCACTCAGGTGAGCCTCAATATTTTGCCCCAAGCGTCGATGCGGGATATCTGCGTCGATCGCGGCGACCTGGAAGATGCCCTGATTAACCTGGTATTGAACGCCAAGGATGCCATGCATGGGGAAGGGCAGATCACCATAGCGACAGGTGAGCAGTATCTGTCGGGCTATCTTCCCGGGGTGGGTAATACAGTTAGCACGGATAACCGCGACTATGTGTGGATATCCGTGATCGATCAGGGCCGGGGGATAGCCGATCACCTGTTGGATAAGATTTTCGAGCCATTCTTTACCACCAAGGATAAGAGCAAGGGGACCGGGCTCGGCCTCTCCATGGTGTACGGCTTCGTAAAACGCTCTAACGGTTACATGAGTATCATGCACACAGGCGCAGAGGGCACTGAGATACGCCTGTGGTTTCCGGCCATCAAGCCGGTCGAGCGACAGAGCGAGCGACATCACAAGCCGCTCGAGTATCCCAAGGTCGCGCGGCCCATCAGGGTACTTATCGTCGATGATGAACCCGACCTGCTGGAGGTGCTCTGCGATCACTGTCAGATGATGGGGATGGAGGTGCTGGCCTATACAGACCCTCTGCTGGTCAGGGAGCAGTTTAGCGGCGGCATAGATAATATAGATCTCATCATCTCAGATCTCTTGATGCCAGGCGGCATAAACGGCTATGAGCTGGTGACAGATTTGAGTCGGCACACGGCTATCCCCGTGCTCTTGATCTCAGGTTATGTCGGTGATGTCGGCATCAGTAGCCGGGAAGATCTGCCCTTTAAGGTGCTGCAGAAACCCTTTGATATTAGCGCCTTCGTGCGTGGGCTCGAAGAGATAGGGATTGAGTTTGTACAAGGAGAATTGCGATGAACAACATGGATATTTGGGTTGTCGACGATGACAGGGATTACTGCGAGCTGATCGTCGAGATGTTGCAAGATGAATTTAAGGTGACTCCCTTCTATGGCGCGGCCGATTTTCGTATTGCCCTGCAAAACAGACAACCCGACCTGTTGTTGATGGATATCAACCTGCCCGATACCGATGGCATCACCCTCTGCAAAGAGCTGCAGGAAACAAACCAGGAGGTGGCCGTGCTGTTTGTCTCTGGGATGAATACCTTAGAGGAGCGGCTCAAGGCCTATGAGGTGAATGCGGTGGACTTTATCGCTAAACCCTTTGAGTTAAAAGAGTTACTGGCCAAGGTCCATAGCGTCGCCCACTATGTGATGAAGCAGAGAGAGCTGATTCAGGCGGAGTCAGTCTCCCGCAACATGGCCTTTCAGTCGATGACCGAGTCGTCTCAGTATGGCTGCGTATTGCAGTTCTTTCGCCAGTGTTTTCTCTGTCACGATCACCAGACTCTGGCCGATGCCTTCTTTGACCTGATGCACCAGCTTAATCTCAATACCTGCTTGGAGATACGCGGTGATAGCGTGGAGTATTTTGCGCCTAAGCACGCTGCGATCAGCCCCATAGAGTCGAACATTCTCGAGCTGCTGGACAAACATGGGCGCCTGTATGACTTTGGCTGCCGTACCATCTGCAACGACAAGCATGTCTCCTTCCTGATCAAAAATATGCCGATAAACGACGAAGTGCTCTACGGCAGGTTGCGGGATATTATCGCCGTGGTGGTCGAAGGTCTCGAGGCGCGCGTCATGGATATCGGTCGTCAGCAGACACTGAAACAGGTTTTTGTCGATATCGAAGCACTTATCGGTGACATCAATGCCGCGACCCTTGAGCATGATGAAAGATTCAGTGCCGCCCTCATTAACATGACCACTGAGATCCGCGGCAGCTTTCATGTGCTGGACATGACCATAGAGCAGGAAGATTATTTTACCGCGCTCATCGAGCGTAATTTGAAGGAGGTGAAGTCGGCCTCGCAGGCCTTTACCCGCCTACAGTCCGCGCTGGGCAAGGTGATGGATGTACTGGGGGCAAGCGTACCTTAAGTGATTATTTTATGTTCATTTTTCTTGATCTGAGTCACGTCATCATGGCGGGTTACATATTAGTGTGAGTAAAAGTTCAACAATTGACTATAGTAACTAAAGGCGTCTAGAAGGTTGGAGGTGACGATGTTAGCGAGACTTCATAATGACCATAAACATATCGCGATACTGTTAAATATTCTCAAAAATAAGCAGCAGCGGCTGCAAAATGGTGAGGCCGTCAACTTTAATCTGATCCGAGATATCGTAGAATATATGCAGAGCTATGCCGAGCACAGCCATCACCCGGTAGAGGATCTGATCAACGAATTCTATATTCAGACACACCCTGAAGAGGCCCTGGAAGAGAATCTGGGGGAAGAGCATCATGGCCTCATCGAAAGCTCGACCAATCTGATGACTACCCTAAATCTTATCTTGAGTGACGTCCCGGTACAGAACGAAACCCTGAGTCAGGCGCTGAAGGAGTATGTAGAGGCGCAGCGAAATCACATGATGTATGAAGAGAGTAAGTTGTTCCCCATCTGGGAGGCGGGGATGACCGAGGCGCAGTGGCAGCAGGTGGCCGACAGATGTCAGGAGAAGTTAATTAGCGACCCATTATTCAGCGACGATGACAACCTGCTCTTCGAGGAGTTAAAAGAATATCTGGCCAAGGCCGAAGAGTAACAGACATAAAAATAGCGCCTAAGGCGCTATTTTCTTATCATTTTTACATCAGAAGGTTATCTAAGTCGTATTCGAAACTGCTGTCGATATCCTGAAGCTCTTTAATCAAACGCTGTTTCTCTTTGATAGCCTCTATTTCGCGCCATTTTCGCTTCTTGTTGGAGCTTCGCGAACGACTGTTGGGTCTTTCAATGACGGTATCATCTAGCGCACTACCATAATCTAAGCGATTCATGGCAACCTCCTGTTGTTGTATTTTTTCTCAACAATTAAATATCACACTTCCAATTTATGGTGCAAGAAAAATGTTTCAATAATGTTAAGTTGGGATGAATCATTTGTGGCGTGACAGCTGTTTTTTTTGCCCGTGGGATGGGCAAAAGGTGAGGCTTGCTGGTGGATGTTACTGCAAATAACAAAAAAGCCAGTGAAACTGGCTTTCTTGTTGGCTAACTTTTGGCGAGCTTAAATGTGGCCGCGTCTAAAAAGATTGATGAGAGCGTTGCTAGAGGCATCTAGTGCCTTAGCCTCTTCATTGCTCTGAAGACGAGCGAGTACATCATTGCCCAGGGTCTTGCCTAACTCGACGCCCCATTGGTCGAAGGAGTTGATGTCCCACAGTGCACCCTGAACAAATGTTCTATGTTCGTACAGGGCAATCAGGGCACCCAGTGTTTCCGGCGTCAGCTTGTCCATCAGTAGGGTGTTGCTTGGCTTGTTGCCATCCATCACCTTGTGCTTAGCGATCAATGCCTTCTCTTCTTGGCTCAACGAGCTACCGTCGAGTTCGGCAAGTGCCTCATCGAAGGTTCTGCCTTGCATCAGGGCCTGGGTCTGCCCAAAACAGTTTGAGGCCAGCTGAACATGGTGTTCACCGAGGGGGTTATGGCTCTGCAGCGGCAGAATAAAGTCTGCCGGGATCAGTGCCGTGCCTTGGTGTAACAACTGGTGATAGGCGTGTTGACCATTAGTGCCTTCGCCACCCCAGATCACCGGGCCGGTTGCATGGTCGACGCTGTCGCCGTTGAGGGTGACAGATTTACCATTACTCTCCATGTCCAGTTGCTGGAAGTAGGCTGGCAGGCCTCTGAGGTAATGATCATAGGTCAGTACCACATGGGACTGTGCCTGATAGAAGTTGCCATAGAGCAGGGAAAACAGCCCCATGATCACCGGCATATTCTGCTCGAGAGGCGCCTCGACAAAATGCTTGTCCATCGACTTGGCACCGGCCAGCAGCTGGTAGAAGTTGTCCATGCCTATGAGCAGGGCGATAGGCAGGCCAATCGCCGACCAGAGTGAATAGCGGCCGCCGACCCAATCCCACATAGGGAAGATGTTATCCGCATCCATGCCAAATTCGGTCGCCTTAGCCACATTTGAGGTCACGGCGACGAAATGCTTGGCGATATCCGCTTGAGTGCCGCCATTTTCCAAGAACCAGGCCTTGGCACTCAGGGTATTGGTCAGCGTCTCCTGGGTGCCGAAAGACTTGGACGACATCACGAACAGAGTGGTTTCCGGATCCACCAGACGCAGCTTCTCACACAGTGAGGTGGCATCGACGTTGGCAACGAAGTGGCACTTCAGCGCCGGATTCCAGTAGGGGCGCAGCGCCTGAGTGACGATTTTAGGGCCAAGGAATGAGCCGCCGATACCTATGCTAACGATATCTGTGATTGCCTTGCCCGTATAGCCTTTCCACTCGCCCGAGGTCACGTCTGTGACAAACTTGGCCATCTTGGCCTGAGTCAGTTTTACCTCGGGGACGATATTTTGGCCGTCTACCAGGATCACCTCGTCGGCCTCGGCTCTGAGGGCGGTGTGCAGTACGGCGCGCTTCTCTGTGTTGTTGATGATCTCGCCATTAAACATGGCGCGGATCTTATCGCTTAACCTGGCAGACTTAGCCAATTCAAACAGTTGTGCCAGTGTCTGCTCATCGGCTCGGTTCTTGGAGTAGTCCAGCAACAGTCCACATGCCGACAGTGACATCTTGTCAAAGCGCTGTGGATCGGCTTCAAAGAGCTCGCGCATGTGGGGCAGCTTGGCGGTTTGTGCTTCAAGCTGGGCCCACGCATCTTGCTGAGTAAGCTTAGTCATGACGTCTATTCCCTTAGGCTTCGAGTTCGGCTTTTAGCATGGTTTCAAGTTTGCCCTGGTCGATGGCAAAGTTGCGGATACCTTCGGCAAGCTTCTCAACGGCCATAGGATCTTGGTTGAACTCCCAACGGAACTCGGCTTCGCTGAGGGCGGCACCCGGAGCAACGACTTCGCCTGCTGGTTTCAGCTTTTGAACGACAGGCGTGTCACTGTTTGCCATCTCTTCAAGTAGTGCAGGGCCAATTGTCAGGCGATCGCAGCCAGCAAGTTCGATGATCTCACCCGTGTTGCGGAAGCTGGCGCCCATCACAACCGTGTTGTAGCCATGACGCTTGTAGTAGTTGTAGATGTTAGTGACCGAGACAACGCCTGGATCTTCCTCGGCGCTGTAGTCCAGGCCGGTATCCTTCTTGTACCAGTCGAGAATACGGCCGACGAAAGGCGAGATCAGGTAAACACCGGCTTCGGCACAGGCTCTGGCCTGGGCGAAACAGAATAAAAGTGTCAGGTTACAGTTGATGCCTTCTTTTTCCAGCTCTTTGGCGGCGCAGATCCCTTCCCAGGTTGAGGCCAGTTTGATCAGGATGCGAGACTTGTCGATGCCTGCCTCTTCATAAAGCTTGATCAGCTTGTGCGCCTTCTCGATAGAGCCAGCCTTGTCGAATGAAAGACGAGCGTCCACCTCTGTCGAGATGCGGCCTGGAACAATTTTTAGGATTTCGAGGCCGATGTTGACCGCCAGTTTGTCGCCGGCATCTTCAACCTGCTGCGCCAGATCGTCGCTCTGAGACTTAGCCCATTCGATGGCATTGGCAATCAGGTGCTTGTATTCAGGAATTTGGGCTGCTTTCAGGATAAGAGAGGGGTTGGTGGTAGCGTCTTGTGGTTGATAACGCTTGATGGCTTCGATGTCACCGGTATCGGCGACTATGGTGGTGATAGATTTGAATTGCTCGAGTGTATTAGCCATGAAAATTACATCCTTCTTAAGAAGCAGCTTAAGTGTGTGGTTTACTAACGGCTATTAGACGCGATTTTGCCGATATTTCCAACCATGAATGAAAAAAAATTACAGAAAAGTTGCTAAATATCAGTAAAAGGCATTTTAGCCATTGCCGTATAGCCGGGCTGATGTTTGGGCTAAACGGACTTAGAGTATAACCATTAAATTATGACAGGAAAAAAAATCGCTGCCTAAGCAGCGATTTTTATTGAGGTCGATCATTAAGTTAATCGTAAAGACTTACTTTAGAATCGCCTCTTTACGTACACCCGTAACGTGGGCTTCGATGCGACGGTTAGCCTTGTTGGCTTCTGCGCTGCTGCCTTCGATCAGTGGCTGAGTGATACCATAGCCCTTAGCGCTGACGCGATCTTGGCTGATACCGTACTTGCTGACCAGTAGCTCGGCAACGGCGTTGGCACGACGCTCAGACAGATCCATGTTGTAGTCAGGGTTACCTACGTTAGAGGCGTGACCACCGATCAACACGGTTGCGCGTGGTTTTTGGTTCATATAATTGGCCAGCTTTTCGATTTGGCCATAAGACGCAGAGTTCACCACGGCAGAGTTATTGGCAAAGCGAATTGAACCCAGTTCATGCTTCTCGGTGACTTCGCGGTAAAGGGTACAACCGCTGGCATCAACCTTATGATTGCTCGGCGTGTTGGCACATTGGTCTTTATCGTCGGTCACGCCGTCGTTGTCTGAATCTTTTGGTTCAACAACCACAGGTGCTGCAACAGGTGCCGGTGCGGTGCGACCGAAGCGGTAGCTTAGCTCAAGGCCCCAGTAGTTGCTTTCCATCTCAAGGGTGTTCCACTTGTCTTCGTCGAGATTTTCATAACGACGATACTTAGCTTGCAGCTTGAGGTTGTCGGTAAAGTTGTAGCCGATACCTGCACCGAAGTATGGTGCAACACCGCTGTCGCTGTAGTACTCGCTACCCCACTGTTTGTTGTTAGACAGTAGGTAGTTCATTGCACCGGCTTCGGCTGACAGGCTCCAACGGTCGGCAAATGGCCAGAAACCTACTAGGCCGAGTGTCATACCGCGAGCACCGACGTCGTTAAGTTTGTTGGCATAGTCGACCCATTCGGCGCGGCCCAGGTCACGATAGCCCAGTTCGACACCAAAATAGTCGTTAAAGAGGTAACCACCAAATACATCCCAAGCATAAGGATCGTCTTCACCACATTGCTTCATGGTCTTCTGATCGCAGTTAGGCTCGTAATTGTTTACGCCTAAACCGCCACCGACGTACCAAGGGGTGAGTTCTTGTGCTGCATTGGCTGCAAATGGGAGCATTGATGTAAGCAGAATAGCTTTCAATGTATTGTTCATCATTTTCCAATTCCTTTGTTTTACTATCTTTCCCCCATGCTGTTTTTATCCTGTAAAAACATGCCAGCACTTTGTGGGGGGATTCCTTTGGTATTATCGCTAGCCTTTGTATTATCTTACGCGAATATAGAAATTGCCATGAATAACGGGCAAATTTTTTAGGATTATTGGTCGATAGGTAATAAAAAAGGCGTTTCCGCTAGGAATCGCCTTTTTTCTAGTAGAATAATTAACTTAGCGTTAATCTATTCTTAACGTGTCCAGACCCAGTTTTCGATGCTTTCAGGGTCTACACCGTTGGCCTTGATGTAGTTACGGTGGTCAACCAGACGCTGAAGCATGTCAGTGGTGATGGCGACGTGTTGTGTCTCGTCGATCACACCCTGTTGGAATAGCTTGTAAGCCATATCGATAACCAGGTGGTAGCGAGAAGTACCGTTACGCACGCCCATATCGAATGGTGTTGTGGTTGAACCTTCCTCTTCATAACCCTTGATACGGAATCTGTGGCTACCCTTGTAATCGAACACCAGCTTCTTGATAGTGTTTGGATAACCATGGTAGTTGAAGACCACGCCTTTATCGGCGGTGAAGATCTCATCCATCATCCAAGGCTTGCTTTGGAACTTACGGCTACCCAGACCGCTGCTGGTTAGCTCGGTTACGCTCACGAAGCGCACGCGGACTCTTGGTAGTAGTTCACGCAGGATGACCAGAGAAGCCATACATTCCTGGGTCACATAGTCACCACAGCCTGCCAGAACGACGTCTGGGTTGTCGTCAGAGGCGAAATCCCACACCATGACGCCATCTTTAGCCTGTTGACGTGCTTCGTCCAGTGTCAGCCATTGTGGCAGCTCTTTCTTACCGGCAGCGATGATGTTTAGCTTATCGCGGTCGGCGAAGGCACGCTCGGTGTAAACCAGTGTCGAGTTGGCATCTGCTGGCAGATAAGCCGAGATGATCTCTGGGTGTTTCTCAAGCATAGCCCCAAGGAAAGAAGGGTTCTGGTGAGAATAACCGTTGTGGTCTTGACGCTCTAGCAGTGAAGAGAGCACGACGTTACAAGAAGGCACAGGCTTACGGAAGTGTACGCCCTGGCTGGCATAGACATACTTACAGTATTGGTCGGCCATAGAGGACACTACTTGTGAGAAAGACTCATAAGTTGGGAACATGCCGTGACGACCCGTTACTGTGTAGCCGTGTAGCATACCGAACAGCAGGTTTTCAGATAGCAGCTCGAGTACACGACCATCGCGAGACATATCTTCGTCCCAGCTCTCGATAGGCCATTGCCATGCACGATCTGTCTCTTCAAATACAGCCTGTAGCTGGTTAGAGTAGGTTTCGTCAGGGCTGAAGATACGTAGGTTACGCTGATCTCTGTTGAGCTTGAACGCATCACGCATCCATTGACCCATCTTCAACATAGAGTAACCACGCTGTCCTCTTGGTGTTTCCGCACCGTAGGCCAGGTCTTCAAGTTTAGGGTTGTTCAGTGAACGCACCACTTCGCCACCATAGCTAAGGTGCTGACGACCACAGCAAAGCTCTTTTGGAGGGAGCAAAGATTGGATATCTTTATCGAAGACGATTTGGTTTTGCTCATTGATGCTATAAAGTTCGCTGAACTTGTAGCTGGCAAGCCATTGGTCTAAGGCCTCAAGGTGTTGCTTATCTTTAGCACACTTGTTGACGATAACCTGGTGAGAGTCACAGTTACCTTCCAGCTTCTTACCATTGTCTTCGGCTACACCAGTCCAGCCTTTTGCGGTGCGCATCAGAATCACTGGCCAACATGGCTTAACGATATCTTCGCCGCTACGCGCTTTAGTCTGAATCGCGTCGATCATGGCATAGGCTTCATCCATTGCCTTGGTCATCTGTAGGTAGACATCTTCTTCAAGGTCGCTGTCGACGATGATTGGGTGATAGCCGAGACCTTTAAATTCCAGCTCAAGTTCTTCGTGACTCATGCGTCCCATACGGGTTGGGCCAGAGATCTTGTAGCCGTTGATGTGAACGATAGGCAGTACGGCACCGTTGTTTGCCGGAGAAACCAGACGGTTAGCGTACCAAGAAGCTGCTAGTGGGCCTGTTTCAGATTCACCGTCACCGATAAGTACGGTAGCGATGAGGTTAGGGTTATCCAGTACGGCACCCCAGGCAACAGAGAGCGAGTAACCTAGCTCACCACCTTCTAGGATCTGACCCGGTGCTTCTGGGTTAGCGTGAGAAGGATAGCCATAGGCAGCTGAAAATTTCTTACAGATATCTTCGATACCAGTCTCGTTGTACGGAATCGTCTCTGGGTAGAAGTGACTCAGCGATCCTTCCATAAACAGGTTAGCTTGTACTGCTGGGAAGCCGTGGCCTGGGCCGACAAGGTAGAGGAAAGGACGGTTGGTTTTCTTGATGAGACGGTTGACGTTAGCGTAGACGAAGTTGATACCTGGACAAGTACCCCAGTGCCCTAGCAGTCTGGGTTTGATGTCGCTATGTTCTAGCGGACGCTTGTGCAGTACGTTCTGCTTTAGATAGATTTGCGAGGTGGCCAGGAAGTTGGTCGCTCTTACAAATTTCTTTAGTGCGGTGATCTCTTGCTGTTGTGACATAAATAACCCCATTTATAGTAAGCAATAAGTTAATCAAAGCTCATGTGAGGCACTATATTTGTAATTTTATTACAAAAATGTGTTCAATATCTTATTTTTGAAAAGTCGTTAAATTTACTGATTGTTAAATTTTTGGTGGTAAACACCATGTTAGTTACGTTAATACAGTAGCTTATTTATGTCTGATTGCGTGATGCCAATGTCATGTAAATGGGTAAGTGTGATCTGTATCACATGGTGCTTTTTTGATGGTATGCTATTTTGGCGTGTCGAATTCGGCAGGCATGTTGTTTTGGCATCATGAAAGGATAATTCGAAAAGAAAATCCTGCCGAAATTATTCGATCAAATTGGGAAGGAAATTTAACAAAGATGGCGGCTTGTTTGGCTATGCCGCCATAAACGTCCTAAAGGTGATAGAAGTTCTATGTTTGAATCTGTATTAAATTTAGTCGATTCGACTATCAACGCGGTAAACGGCATGCTGTGGGGCAGTGTGTTGATTTACGTGCTGGTCGCTGCGGGCGTGTTGTTTACATTGAGATTGGGCTTTATCCAATTACGTATGTTTGGTCATGGCAGCAAGCTTGTGCTGCAAGGCCGTGAGAAAACCAATGGCATTTCCTCGTTCCAGGTGTTTTGTACCTCTATGGCGGCGCGTGTGGGAACGGGCAACATGGCTGGCGTCGCGGTGGCAATCACAGTCGGTGGCGCCGGCGCCGTGTTCTGGATGTGGCTCATCGCCCTGCTTGGGATGGCGACTGCCTTTATCGAGTCGACTCTGGCTCAAGTCTATAAGGTAAAAGACAGCGACGGTCAGTATCGCGGTGGCCCGGCCTATTATATGGAGCAGGGCTTGGGCAAGCGCTGGATGGGCTCGCTGTTCTCGATATTGCTGATCATCGCCTTCGGTTTTGCGTTCAACGCCGCCCAGGCCAACACCATGACTGATGCACTCAACAATGCCTTTGGGTTAGATAAGACTATGGTGGGTCTGGTGATTGTCGCAGTTGCGGCCTATATCATCAGCGGTGGTCTGAAGAAAGTGGCTAAGGCTTCTGAGCTTATCGTGCCTGTGATGGCGGTGGCTTATTTGGCTATCGCCTTGGTTGTGCTGGTGATGAACCTAGATCAGGTGCCTGCGGCGCTGGCCTATATCGTGAAGAGTGCCTTCGGTTGGGAAGAGGCCGCCGGTGGTGCCATGGGCGCCATGATGGCGGGGATCGCCAGGGGACTCTTTTCTAACGAAGCGGGTATGGGCAGTGCGGCCAATATCGCGGCGTCAGCATCACCAAACCCTAACCATCCAGCCTCTCAGGGCTTCGTGCAGATGATCGGCGTATTCGTCGACACCATAGTCATCTGTAGCGCGACTGCCGCCATCATTTTGCTGTCAGGCGTCCTTGATGCGCCGGGCGAGCAGAAGGGGATCGGCCTGCTGCAGTTGGCGCTCACCAACGAGGTGGGTGGATGGGCAGCCTATTTTGTTGCCTTTGCCATCATACTCTTCTGTTTCTCTTCTATCATAGCTAACTACAGCTATGCGGAGAGCAACATCCTGTTCCTGAGCAAGAGTAAGAAGGTACTGTATACCTTCCGTGCCTTGGTGTTGGCCATGGTCATGGCGGGGTCGGTTGCCTCGTTGCAGCTGGTGTGGAATTTCGCCGATGTCTCCATGGGTATGATGGCGCTGGTGAATATTGCCGCCATCGTCATGCTTTCTAAGGTGGCTTTTGCGGTGATCAAAGATTATGAGCTGCAGCTAAAGGCGGGCAAGGTGCCAACCTTCGATGCGGCGCATTTCCCCGAGCTTAATGGTCTGGATGAGAAGATCTGGAAGGGTAAGCCGAGTGCGGGGGTACTGGCTAAAGAAGAAGATGAGTCGGTTGCCGTCCCAGAGGTATAGGGATATTGGGTTAATCGTGGCTTTCTATTAGTTCTATCTAAAAAACCACGTCCTTTGGGCGTGGTTTTTTATTGTCTGCGTCAGTATGATAGTCACCTCGCTTAATGTTAGAAATAAAGGATAATTTATGCTGATCTTAGTCTCTCCGGCTAAAACCCTGGATTATGAAACGCCAGCAAGTACCCAAACCTTTACAATGCCTGCACTGCTCGAACACAGTGAAGAGTTGATCAAGGTGTGTCGAGAGCTAACACCAGCAGATATTGCGTCTTTGATGAAGGTTAGCGACAAGATTGCCGGTCTCAACGCCGCGCGCTTCGCCCAGTGGAACAGAGACTTTAACTTGGATAATGCGAAGCAGGCGCTGTTTGCCTTTCGCGGCGATGTCTATACGGGGCTGGATGCCGATAGTCTGTCTGAGGCGAGCCTTGAACGCGCGCAGCAGCATCTGCGCATCTTATCCGGACTCTACGGCCTACTGCGCCCCCTAGATCTGATGCAGGCTTATCGATTGGAGATGGGCACTAAGCTGGCTAACGGCCGAGGAGCTAATCTGTATCAGTTTTGGGGCGATATTGTTACCCAGGAAGTTAATAAGGCGCTGGCTGAGCAGGGGGATGATATCCTGGTGAATCTGGCGTCGAATGAATATTTCAAGGCGGTGAAGCCAAAGCAGATCCAGGGACAGGTGATCACGCCAGTCTTTAAGGATAAGAAGAATGGCCAGTATAAGGTGATTAGCTTCTTCGCCAAGAAGGCCCGCGGCATGATGGTGCGTTATATGCTGGATAATCAGGTGAGTCGCTATGATGAGCTGATTAAGTTCGACACAGCCGGCTATTACTACAGCGAGGCAGACTCGAGCGTCAATGAGCCGGTATTCCTTAGGGAAGAGCAGGCTTAATGTCAGGTAAGAATTGAATCGAAGCGAAAGTCTACTCTCAAGCTAAGCCAGTTAATGGCTCAGCAAGCGCGACAAAAAAAGCAGCCATAGGCTGCTTTTTTTGTCTGTCGCCGGCGTTAAGGTGCTGGCGGCCGCTGATTCTTACAATTTATTTTGCCTTAGGGGTAAGTGGCCTTAGCTCAATTTCAGACTGGGCCATTAGGTAAGCAAACTGGGCATAGGCGGCGGCATTTTGCGCCAAAGCCTTGGGATCGATTTTATCCAAGGTATCGTTTGGCGTGTGGTGATAGTCGAAATAGTCGCTGCCATCTTGTCTCAGTGATGCAACCGGGACTCCGTAGCCGGGCAACATGGAGACATCGGGGCCACCAGAGGCCTTGTTGTTGCCGGGAGCGACGCCGTTATCCTGCATTGAGCTTGTATGGGCCTGTACGGCGGCGAAGGCCTTGTCGGCGACGTTAAAGTCGATTTGATAGATACGTCCTGCACCAAAGTCGGATTCGGCGGCTATATAGTGCTTGGCCAGTTCCGCTTGATGCTCTTTGGCGTAGCTCTTGCCGCCAATTAACCCTAGCTCTTCGGCTGCGTAGAGGACGACACGTACCGTGCGAGCTGGTTTTGTGGGTAATTGAGCAATATAGTGGCCTGCGGCGGTGACAATGGCTACACCTGCGCCGTCGTCGATGGCACCGGTGCCTTCGTCCCAAGAATCTAGATGGGCACCGATGAGCACTATCTCGTCGGGCTTGCTACTGCCGGTAACCTCGGCAATCACGTTGTAGGATGTGGCATAGCCCAGGTTCTTGGGGCTCATCTCTAGGTGCATCACGACATTGGGATCGCGCTTTAGCATCAGGGTGATCAAGTCCGCATCTGGGTTGGACATGGCCGCTGCTGGGATCTTATCTACGCCTTCCTGATAGCGCATCATGCCGGTATGAGCCATTCTGTCATGGTCTGTGCCGATAGAGCGGATCACTATGGCTAGCGCGCCTTTCTCTGCCGCCGCAATCGCGCCGCGCGAGCGTCCGCCCACCGTCATGCCATAGCCTTTGCCTGTCTTGAACCTTGGGGTGATGTGATCGATAAAGACGATTTTTCCTGTGACCTGGCTTGGATCGGCTTGTTTAAGGGCATCCAGGGTCTCGAAACGGACGATTGGCGCGCTGATACCGTCTTCCGGCGTGCCGATACTGCCGCCAAGGGCGGTGATCACCAGCGGCTGTGCATAGGGAGAGACAATATTGGCTTTGGCCTCGCCTCGTTGCCATACGGGCACCTGTACCGCTTCCTTATAGACTTTGTCGAACCCAAGTGAGGTGAGTTTTTTCTCTGCCCACTGAACGGCGATCAGATCTTTCTCGCTGCCCGCGAGTCTTGGGCCTACCTCGACAGTTAGCGATTCGACAATATCGAATGCCAGGCTGGATGCGAGTGCCTCTTGCTGAAGCTTTTGGCTAACACTTTGATTTGTGTCTGTTGCTAACGCGTTTTGGCATGCTAATAACCCGGTAAAAAAGAGCGTGGAAAGGAGGGTGATAGGGGAGCTTTTCATGAGTTTCCTTTATTTTTATTACGTATGTCCCATTTTTGAAAACAATCTAGCAAAAAGTGTGCTTCATGTCCCGACTATATCTTTAAGTCAACGCTATATTAGTGCCGGGGTTTGTTTTAGGAGAAATTGCTCGTAATGAATATAGAATTGATGCAGCAACGAGCGGATAATGCTGTTGTATTGCTAAAGGCTTTAGCAAATGAACGCCGGCTGTTCATCTTATGCTACTTGTTGAGCGAAGGTGAGATGTGCGTCGGTGAGATGAATAAAAAGCTGGGGCTTAGCCAATCTGCGCTGTCGCAACACTTAGCATGGCTTCGTAAAGACAATTTGGTCGAAACGCGAAAAGAAGCGCAAACGGTATTTTATTCGCTAAAAAGCAAGGAAGTATCTGAAATTATTAAGTTACTTAACACTATCTATTGCCATTAAACGGCTTGAGAATAGCGCAGATAGAAAGCTGATGGGCTGTAGGCCATCAGCTTTTTTGTTTTTTAGCTTAGGCCTATGCCTGTAATACCGAGAGGAAGTTGACCTAGTACTCGGGCGACAGGTACAAAAAAACCGGCCTGAGCCGGTTTTTTTATATCGCTAAAAGATTAAGCAGCCAGTGCTTTGATCTTAGCGTTTAGACGAGCCTTATGACGGGCAGCTTTATTCTTGTGAATAAGACCTTTAGTCGCCATACGGTCAACAATTGGTTGTGCAGCATTGAATGCTTCAGTTGCCGCTTTGTGATCGCCAGTGTTGATCGCAGCGATAACTTTCTTAACGTAAGAACGTAGCATAGAACGACGGCTAGCGTTGTGCTGACGACGTTTTTCAGATTGAAGCGCGCGCTTCTTTGCAGACTTGCTATTAGCCAAGGTGCAACTCCTAAAAGGGTTAGATATTTTTAAAGGTCGAGGAATATGCCTTTTTTTCGTCAGTTTGTCAATGACAATGATCGGATCTTTATCTTAAAGATAAATTAATCAGAGCAGACTTGGCCTTCTTCAACCTAACTCGTGTAATATGGGGCGCAATTCTAGCAGTATTTGCTGCTTGGTGACAGGGGGTAAGTCGACTTTTTAACTTGCTCGATACACCTGTGATGCTCGTTTCAGGGGGAGCTTTGAGCAAGAAACTTTTTAAGTCAGGCATGATCGTGAGTGCTATGACGCTGATTTCTCGTGTTTTAGGTTTAGTGCGAGACGTGGTTATCGCCAATTTGATGGGAGCAGGGAGTAGCGCCGACGTCTTCTTTTTTGCCAATAAGATCCCAAATTTTTTACGCCGATTATTTGCCGAAGGCGCCTTCGCCCAGGCCTTTGTGCCGGTATTGACCGAATATCAAGAGAAACATGACGACCTGGCGGTGAGAGAGCTGCTGGCAAAGGTGGCCGGCACACTCGGTCTCGTGGTGACTCTGGTAACCTTGGTCGGTGTTATTGCCTCGCCACTATTAACGGCCCTGTTTGGCGGCGGCTGGTTTTTGGCTTGGTTAAACGATGAGCCTAATGGCCAGAAGTTTGAGCTGGCCTCATTGATGTTGAAGATAACCTTTCCCTATCTCTGGTTTATTACCTTTACCGCCTTGGCGGGCTCGATACTCAATACCCGAGGCCGTTTCGCGGTGTCAGCCTTTACGCCTGTGTTTTTGAATGTCGCCATCATCAGCGCCGCACTATTTTTGGCGCCCAAACTAGAGCAGCCGGAAATCGGTTTGGCCTGGGGCGTCTTTGCTGGTGGCGTTATCCAGTTCCTATTTCAAATTCCCTTCTTGCTCAGAGAAAGGGCTTTGGTTAAGCCATCCTGGGGTTGGCATCATCCGGGGGTTGTTAAGATTCGCAGCCTGATGTTGCCCGCGCTGTTTGGCGTTTCTGTGTCGCAGATAAATCTGCTGCTCGATACCTTTATCGCCAGTTTCTTGGTGACGGGATCCATTAGCTGGCTCTATTACTCAGATCGCCTGCTGGAATTTCCCCTGGGCCTGTTTGGGATCGCCATCGCCACCGTTATCTTGCCGGCCCTGTCGAAGAAACATGTCAACGCAGAAGGTGATGGTTTTGCCAAGACGATGGATTGGGGGATCAAGGCGATTCTGCTGATGGGGGTTCCGGCCATGTGTGGGCTGATCGTGTTGGCCAAGCCTATGTTGATGGTGCTGTTTATGCGCGGTGCCTTCACGATAGATGATGTCGATATGGCCTCCTACAGTTTGATGGCTTATGGTTCGGGGCTGCTGAGTTTCATGCTAATCAAGGTGTTGGCCCCTGGGTATTATTCTCGTCAGGATACCAAGACGCCGGTGCGCTACGGTATCGTCGCCATGGTCAGTAACATGGTGTTCAACCTGATTTTTGTGTTTCCTTTCGGCTATGTGGGGTTGGCAATAGCGACCTCGCTATCGGCGCTGCTCAATGCCAGCCTGCTTTATCGCGGCCTACATCGTGCTGGCGTTTACCAAATCTCAAGGCAAACTTTTGTGTTTATGGGGAAAACCTTGGTAGCTGCCGCGCTGATGATCACCGTGTTATATCAGCTATTACCTAGTATGGATATCTGGCTGACACTCTCTTTTGTGGGCAGGGCAACTCAGCTTGCATATTTGATTGGTGCGGGGGCTGTGGTCTATCTGCTGGCTATGTTATTGTTAGGAATTCGCCCCTGGAGGATGAAAGCTGGCTTTTGATTGCTGATAATCATCTTGAGCTGGTATATAATCCGCGAACTTATGCTTGCTAGTTATTGAATGTAATGGAACTGATCCGCGGTATACATAATATTTTACCCCGACACCAGGGCTGCGTGCTGACTATTGGTAACTTTGATGGCGTGCATCGTGGGCATGCCGAAGTCATTGCTGCACTTGTAAAAAAAGCCAAGCAACATGGGGTTCCTGCGACACTCATGACATTCGAGCCTCAGCCGCAAGAGCTATTTAAGGGCGATAATGCCCCGGCCAGGCTGAGTCTGCTTCGCGATAAGATTGTCTTGCTCGATGAGCTGGGCATCGATCGCCTGCTTTGCGTCAATTTTAATCAGAAGTTTGCCGCCATGCCCGCCGAAGCCTTTATCGAGGATCTCCTGGTGAAGCAGCTGGGGGTGAAATATCTGGTGGTCGGCGACGACTTCTGTTTTGGCAAGCAGCGCCGCGGTAATTTTGAGATGCTGAAGGCCGCCGGTGAAAAATATGGTTTCGCCGTGGTCAATACCCACAGCTTTATCTTGGGGGATAAGCGGGTGAGTTCCACCGAGATTCGGGGGCTGCTCGCTAAAGGTAACCTAGAGCAGGCAAGACGTCTGCTGGGACACCCCTATGCGCTGAGCGGCAAAGTTGCCCACGGCGAGAAAATAGGCCGCACCATAGGTTTTCCCACTGCCAACATCGCCTTGAAACGCAAGGTGTCTCCGGTACGGGGCGTCTTTGCCGTCAGGCTATTTTGGGATGGCAGTGACATCTATGAAGGGGTGGCCAACGTGGGCTTTAGGCCTACGGTCAATGGACAAAATTGTCAGTTAGAAGTCCATCTGTTTGATTTTGATGGAGACCTCTATGGTCGCACCGTCGAAGTCGAACTGGTGGCAAAGATTAGGGATGAACAGCCATTTAAGTCATTAGATGCGCTGAAGCTACAAATTAAAGATGATGCTGACAGGGCCAAGGCCCTGCTTGGCTGCGATGCAGGCTGAGAGCGATCAGCTAAATTAACGGTATAGGATCAATGAGCGACTATAAATCTACTTTAAACTTGCCGGAAACTGAGTTTCCGATGCGTGGTAATCTGGCGAAACGCGAGCCAGAGATGTTGAAATCTTGGACAGAAAAGAAGCTGTACCAAAAGATTCGTGAAAGCCGCACAGGTGCCAAGCCATTCATTCTGCACGATGGCCCACCGTACGCTAACGGTAGTATTCATATTGGTCACTCAGTAAATAAGATCCTTAAAGACATTATTATCAAGTCGAAGACCCTGTCGGGTTTCGACGCACCTTATATTCCTGGTTGGGATTGTCACGGTCTGCCTATCGAGCTTAAGGTCGAGCAGAAAGTGGGTAAGCCAGGCCAGAAGGTGTCTGCGGCCGAGTTTCGTCAAAAGTGTCGTGAGTACGCTAGCGCCCAGGTAGATGGTCAGCGTGAAGACTTTATCCGTCTTGGCGTGTTGGGCGACTGGCAGAATCCTTATCTCACCATGAACTTCGACACCGAGGCCAACATCGTTCGCTCTTTGGCTAAGGTTATCGATAACGGCCACCTGCACAAAGGTGTTAAGCCGGTGCATTGGTGTACCGATTGTGGCTCGGCCCTGGCTGAAGCCGAGGTAGAGTATGAAGATAAGACCTCGCCAGCAGTAGATGTCGCCTTCCTAGCCGTCGACAAAGCGGCTGTGCTGGCTAAATTTGGTGTAGAGCAGTGTGAAGCCGATGTCGCGACCGTTATCTGGACCACGACCCCTTGGACACTGCCTGCCAACCGTGGCCTCTCTATGGCGGGCGATATCGATTACGATCTGGTTGAGTACACTAAAGAAGGTAACAAGCGCGCGATCATCGTGGCGCAGGAACTTGCAGAGTCTTGCGTTGAGCGTTATGGCGCCGAGTCACACCGCGTGCTGGGTACGGTGAAAGGGCAGGCCCTTGAACTGCTGCGCTTTAAGCATCCTTTCTATGATTTCGATGTGCCTGTCATCATAGGTGACCATGTCACGGTCGACTCAGGTACGGGGGTGGTTCATACGGCGCCTGGCCATGGTCAGGACGACTTTGTGATTGGTCAAAAATATGGCCTGGAAGTGGCTAACCCTGTTGGAGACAACGGCGTCTATAAGCCAGACACCGAGTTCTTTGCCGGCCAACACGTGTTTAAGGCTAACGATAATGTAGTTGCACTGCTTGAAGAGAAGGGCGCACTGCTGAATCATGTGGCCTATCGTCACAGCTACCCACACTGCTGGCGCCATAAGACACCTATCATCTTCCGTGCGACGCCGCAGTGGTTCATCTCCATGGATCAAAAAGGGCTTCGTAGCCAGTCTCTAAGTGAAATTGAGAAGACCCAATGGATCCCTGACTGGGGTCAGAGCCGAATCGAAAAGATGGTTGAGAACCGTCCTGATTGGTGTATCTCTCGCCAGCGTACCTGGGGCGTGCCTATTACCCTGTTTGTGCACCGTGATACCGAAGAGTTGCACCCTGATAGCGTCGCCCTGATGGAGCGTGTTGCCCATAGAATCGAGCAAGAAGGTATTCAGGCTTGGTGGGATCTCGATGCTGCAGAACTGTTGGGTGAAGAGGCTGACCAATATCGTAAGGTCACAGATACCTTAGATGTGTGGTATGACTCAGGTTCAACTTTCTCGTCGGTGGTTGCCGCACGTCCCGAGTACAACGGTCATCCTGTCGACCTTTACCTCGAAGGTAGCGATCAGCACCGCGGCTGGTTCATGTCGTCACTGATGATCTCTACCGCCATGAGTGGTAAGGCGCCATACAAGCAGGTGCTGACTCACGGTTTCACCGTAGATGGCCAGGGCCGTAAGATGTCTAAGTCTATCGGTAACGTGATCGCGCCGCTGCAAGTCACCAACAAGCTTGGCGCAGACATTCTACGTCTTTGGGTGGCGGCGACCGATTACAGCGGTGAGATGACGGTATCTGACGAGATCCTCAAGCGCAGCGCCGATGCATATCGTCGTATCCGTAATACTGCCCGCTTCCTGCTGGCTAACCTGAACGGATTTGACCCGGTTAAAGATACCGTTGCCGTCGAAGATATGGTGGCGTTAGATCGCTGGGTGGTGCGTCGTGCTGCGGCCTTGCAAACCGAGATCCTGGAAGCTTACGAGCAATACAACTTCCATTTGGTGACTCAGAAACTGATGCAGTTCTGCTCTGTCGAGCTTGGCAGCTTCTACCTGGATATCATCAAAGACAGACAATATACGGCTAAACGTGACAGCCTGGCTCGCCGCAGCTGTCAAAGTGCGCTGTTCCTGATCGCCGAAGCCATGGTGCGCTGGATTGCGCCTATCCTGAGCTTCACCGCCGATGAAGTATGGCAATCGCTACCGGGTGAGCGTGAAGAGTTTGTCTTTACTCAGACCTGGTTCGAAGGCCTGGCCTCTGTGACCCTCGACAGCGACCTGAGCGATGATTACTGGGCAAACCTTATCACGGTTCGTGATGAGGTGAACAAGGCCATCGAGCAGGCACGCCGCGAGCAGCGTGTCGGTGGTTCCTTAGAAGCCGAAGTGACTCTCTACGCCGATGAGGCGCTCACCGAGTCTTTGGTGCTGCTTGGCGATGAATTGCGTTTCGTTCTGCTGACCTCTAATACTCAGATTGCACCACTGGCTAGTGCCGGTGCCGGTGCCGATGCAGTTGAAACTGAGCTGGCCGGGTTGAAGCTATTAGTGGCTAAGACAGAAGCTGCTAAGTGCGATCGCTGCTGGCATCACAGAGAAGATGTGGGTCAGGTCGAAGCGCATCCACTGCTGTGTACCCGCTGTGTGACCAACATCGAAGGTGATGGCGAACAGCGTCAGTTCGCATAAGGGAGTCGAATGCCATCTAGCTGGAAAGAGAGTGGCTTACGTTGGTATTGGGTAGTTGTATTGGTGTTTATTGCCGATCAACTATCCAAACAATGGGTATTAGCCAATTTTGACCTGAGAGAGTCAATTAACCTGCTGCCATTTTTTAATTTCACCTATGTGAGAAATTATGGTGCGGCTTTTAGCTTTTTAAGTGATGCCGGAGGGTGGCAGCGTTGGCTGTTTACCCTGGTTGCCGTCGGTTTTAGTACCTTGCTGACCGTCTGGTTACGTAAGCAATCCAAAGGGATGTGGAGATTGAATCTGGCCTATACATTAGTGATAGGTGGAGCGCTGGGGAACTTAATCGACAGATTGCAGCATGGCTTTGTGGTCGATTTTCTCGATTT
The DNA here is from genome assembly GCF_000832025.1 of Shewanella sp. cp20. Classification (NCBI taxonomy): domain Bacteria; kingdom Pseudomonadati; phylum Pseudomonadota; class Gammaproteobacteria; order Alteromonadales; family Shewanellaceae; genus Shewanella; species Shewanella sp. cp20. The sequence goes on from NZ_JPII01000029.1 coordinate 50,682, forward strand.
TTATTGGAAGACGAGCCACTTCCCCGCCTTTAACATTGCCGATTCGGCGATCTGTGTTGGCGCAGGGCTCATCATCTTAGATTCGTTTATTTCGGAGCGTAAGCCAAACGGCGAAGACGTTGCAAAGGGGTAAGTCGTGACTGTTACTCGTTCATTATTGTGTCATATGAATATCGTGCTGGAGGACGGTTCGACCGCCGATAGCACTAAAGCCTCTGGAAAACCGGCTAAATTAAACATTGGCGACCAGAGCCTGAGCCCTGCGTTTGAGGCCGAGATCACGGGTCTAAAGCAAGGGGATAAGCATAGCTTTACCCTGGCCGCCGCCGATGCTTTTGGTGAGTCAAATCCAGATGCCATTCATCATATCGACAGAAGTAAGTTTCCTGCCGATATGACGCTCGAAACCGGGGTTATCGTGAGTTTCGCCGGTCCTGGTGGCAGCGAGATCCCTGGCATAGTGCGTGAGGTGATTGGCGACTCGGTAACCGTCGATCTTAATCATCCGTTGGCGGGGCGCTCGGTGACATTCGAACTGGAAGTGGTTCAGGAGCTTTAATCATGACACAACCTCCTCAAGGCTTGCAGATCAAACTGGCTAATCCGCGTGGATTTTGTGCCGGTGTTGACAGGGCCATCAGCATAGTCGAAAGAGCGCTCGAGCTGTTTTCGCCGCCTATTTATGTGCGCCATGAAGTGGTACATAACAGATATGTGGTGGAGAATTTGAAAGACAGGGGCGCCGTGTTTGTCGACGAACTAGATCAAGTGCCAGACGACAGCATAGTGATCTTCAGTGCCCACGGCGTATCTCAGGCGGTTCGCGCCGAGGCGAAAAAGCGTGGTCTGAGAGTATTCGATGCGACATGCCCCTTGGTGACTAAGGTACACCTTCAGGTGACTAGGGCCAGCCGTAAGGGAATTGAGTGCATCCTTATCGGTCATGCGGGCCATCCTGAGGTTGAGGGAACCATGGGACAATACGATAACCCTGAAGGGGGCGTGTTGTTGGTGGAGTCCCCCGCCGATGTTGAGGCCTTAGTGGTTAAAGATCCAGATAACCTCTGCTTCGTCACACAGACCACCTTGTCTATGGATGATACCGCAGACGTGATAGCCGCCCTGCAAAAGCGTTTCCCTTCAATCCAAGGGCCGCGTAAGGACGATATCTGCTATGCCACCCAAAATCGACAGGATGCGGTGCGTAATGTTGCCGATGATGTTGATCTCTTTATTGTTGTGGGCTCTAAGAACAGCTCAAATTCGAACCGTTTGATGGAACTTGCCATCAAGAAGGGCACCCAGTCTTATCTTGTCGACAATGCCGATGACATAAAATTAGAGTGGTTTAACAATATCTCTAAGGTCGCCGTAACTGCTGGCGCGTCTGCGCCAGAGGTCCTCGTTCAGCAGGTTATCGATGCAATAGCCAAGCTGGCCCCGAGTGTCATTACAGAGGTCGAAGGGCGTAAAGAAGATACTGTGTTTGCCGTACCGGCGGAATTGCGATAGGTATCTTGCTGTTTTGATGAGAAAAGGAGGCCTTGCCTCCTTTTTTATTGTCTAAAAATCACACTCGGCATATTGAATTTTATTTTTAGACCTAATATTACTAGCGAGTAACATTCGACTAATCTATGATTAACTAGTATAGTTTAAAGTTATGCTAACTTTCAGATTTTAAAAGACTAAACGGCTGGGGCGACTGTCAAAAGTATGGCTAATATCGGAGATTTGACATCATGGTAAAACGTGGGAAAGGGTTTTCCCTGATAGAGGTGATGGTATCGCTCGTCATTCTTGTTATTGGCCTGATCGGCATATTTAATCTGCATGTTGTTTCCAAGCGCGGCAGCTTCGAGTCTTTTCAGCAGACCCAAGCTTCATACTACGCCAACGATATTATCAATCGGATGAAGTTAAATCCTACCCAGTTAGCAAACTATGCGGGCACCTATAGTGGTGTGCCAAGTTCAGTAAGCAAGCAATGTCAAGGAGCTACAATATGTTCGTCCTCGGAGATGGTTGCTTGGGATCTGTATGAGTGGCAAACATTGTTCAATGGTACCGCTGAGCAGGTAGGTACTCAGAATGTTGGAGGGTTAGATACGCCAACGGCTTGTATTGTGATTAATGGCAATAGTGTATTGGTTACCATGGCTTGGAAAGGTATTCGTGAGACTTCAATTGCCTCAGCGACTTCTGATTGTGGATCTACTACTGTAAATCGACGACTCTATTCAGTTCAAACGGTGATTTAAACGGGATGAAGATTTTAATTATGCGTACTCAGTCAGGGATGTCTCTCGTTGAGCTGATGGTAGCACTTGTTATTAGTCTGTTTTTATCGGCAGGCATCTTCACTATGTTTAGCATGTCTGCTTCTAATGTCACGACAACAAGTCAGTTTAATCAACTGCAAGAAAATGGCCGTATAGCCTTAGCCATTATGGAACGAGACATAAGTCAGCTTGCCTTCATGGGGGATATGACCGGCACTGACTTTATTGTGGGAAATAATACAACAATATCCTCTGCTGCTGTCCCTAATGACTGTATCGGAGGCGGGGTTAATAATGCGACCTTACCTAATGGTACACCTTCGCATTTTAGGCGGATTTGGGGTTATGAGGCTGGCGTTAGTGGCGTAACCTTTAATTGTCTTACTGGGGTGAATGCTAATACAGATGTATTGCAAATTAAGCGTTTGGTTGGGCCCAATACCTTGGCTCCAAATAATGCGTCTAGTCACTATGTTGCAACCACTTCTAGCCAAGCGATTTTTTTTACGGGCAATCAAGTGACCCCGGTACTCACAAATAGTCGATTTTGGGAGTATCAACATCATATCTATTTCATAAGAAATGATGGAACGATTCCTGTTTTAAGAAGAAGGACGCTTACCGTCGCAAATGGAATGAATAATGAGGAACAACTCGTTGAAGGGATAGAAAACTTAAGGGTTTTGTACGGCGTCGATGATGATGGTGATGATATTCCTAATCGCTATGTGCCCGTTGGTAACGTGAATACCGTAATGTGGGACAATCAATCATTTCAACGGATCGTGGCACTAAAAGTGTTTTTGCTTGTTCGCTCTGTGGATCAGGATCCTAGCTATACTAATGAGACTCAATATCAGTTAGGTGATAAAACGATATTAGCTCCTCAGGATCATTTTAGGCGCAAGGTAATGTCGACCACTGTCATGCTTGAGAATCCAGTGCTGATTAGGAATTAATGAGGTTGCAAATGAACAAACAGAAAGGCGTTGTACTCTTTTTTGCCTTAATCGTTTTGATTCTTATGACGGTTATTGGCGTTGCATTGGCGGTCAATTCTACTCAGTCTTTAAGAATGGCGGGGGCTGGAGCCGAACGTATTGAAGCAAAAGCCTTGGCCGATGGTGGTGTTGCTGCCGTGCTATTAAATAAAACACAGGCTTTTTTGGCTACCATGACAACAATTGACGATCAGAACTCTTTTTCTGGTGGAAAGCAGGTATTAACGCCTTTGCCATTGGTGGATGACGGTGCGGGAAATTTAATTGTTCAGCCGAAAAACGTGTCTTGTCAGAGAAGTGCGGCGGCTAGTGGTACAGATTTATTTAAATGTCGCAGAATTGAAATCTCGAGCCAGGTTAGTTTTGGTCGAGATAATTTGGGACAAGTTTTAGTTGTAACAGGTATTGAGCAGGAAGTGCTCAGTGGGAGCGGGTCATGAAGTTTAATAAAATTTTATTTGCAAGCCTAGTTACAGCATTGGCGTTGCCAGTTCAGTCTTTTGCTGATGATACAGATCTTTATTTAAATCCAGCACAGAATAATGTTCGTCCACAAGTACTGATTATTTTTGATAACTCAGGAAGTATGGATACCATTTTGGATGGTATCCCTGGTGGGTATGAACCCGAAACTGTCTATGATGCGGTGGGGAGTTCGAACTCTTATCAAGGAAGGATGATCTATTTTACCGTCGGTACAGGGATGGATGAATCATCGCTGCCCGTACCCGATAGCCCCTCAGAATCCAGACGCTTTAATGATTTCTTAAATGGCTGTAAAGCTGCTAGGGATGCGTTGAATCAGTATGGACGTTTCACCGGATATATCAGAGAGTTTATTAAAAAAGGTAAAGGTAAGGGGACCTGGCAGCCAATCAAAGAGAATAGTGGTGCCGAGACGAATAACCCTATAGATTGCTGGGAAGATATTGAATTAGGTTACAACAGTAACAATGATGATGGCAGTGCTTATAAAACTGGCTTTACCCCTGGGTTCCCCAAAGATGGAGATGTAAATTCACCCTGGGATAATTCAACAAATGCACAAGAGAGAGCAAAAGAATTAGGTTGGAATAATGGAGAGTTGGTAACTCTCTATACCGATAATTATTTGCGCTGGTATACCCTATATAAGAATGATTTATTGCCAGTTCCCCCTGATGGTGAGGGATTTACGCGTTTAGAAATCGCCAAAAAGGCAATATCTGGTGTTATTAGCTCCATACCTTCGGTGGATTTTGGCCTAGCGGTTTATAACCTCAATTTCCCCGATGAAGGTGATAGCGATGGCGGTCGAATCGTTGCCGGTATCCGCTCGAGGACTGCTGCAGAAAAAGATGCTTTACTTAGTACAATTAATAATTTGCCTGCTCAAACAAACACGCCTCTATGTGAAACTTTATTTGAAGCGTATCGGTACTTCTCAGGCGGTCCAATAACTTATGGACATGCTGATTCCGATTACAATGGCAAGGATATTAAGTACACTGCCAATCGTCCTATGTACGATACCAGCATAGAAGATGGTGTGAATTATAAAACGCCTTTATCTGAATGTAATAAAGTTGCGCATGTTATTTATATTACTGATGGCGCTCCAGTGTTAGATGATAGTGCTAATGATTTTATTAAAGCTTTAAATGATGACCCATATATCTATAAGGCAGCTAGCGGTGACCAACCTGCTAAAGTAAGTTACCTGCCAGCATTAGCAGAATATATGTTTGCCAATGATTTATTGCCAGATGTAGAAAATAAGCAGCGTGTAGTGACTCATACCATAGGTTTTAGTCTTGGTGAAGATTCTGAGGCAGAACCTTTGTTGGTTGAAACAGCCGCTCGATCTTATTTGATGACTTCTGAAGGTAAGAAGGTTTTTGGAACCTATAGAAGTGCAGATGACGTCGCAGGATTACAAGCTGCTATTAGTAATATTATTGATTCGATTCCACAGACTGGACAGCGTTTTTCTGCCCCCGGTGTCGCATTTAGTAACGCGGATCCGACGAGAACATTAGACTCAGCTTACTATGCGCTCTTTCGTCCAGAACAGAGTCCCAAGTGGGCAGGAAATCTGAAGAAATTGAAAGTTAATTCCTCTGGTACCTTAGTTGATTCTACCGGGAAGCCTGCTATTGACAGTTCTGGCGGTATTGCCGAAAGCTCATGTAGTTTGTGGAGTTCCTGTACAGGTGGCAATGACGGTAATGATGTTGTTTTAGGTGGCGCTGCGCGAACGATAGATCCTGATAGCCGAACGATTTGGAGCGATATTGGTGGTGCAGGAAAGTTTGCCAAACTTACCCGAACAAATGCTTCAAGTTATGCGGGGGGGGATGATGCTCTAGCGACTTATCTTGGACTAGCTAAATTAGATGTTGATGCGGAATTGACTGCTACATTTGATTGGATCAAGGGGAAAAATGTCGATAGAGATTCAGAAGGCGTTTTGACCTCTGAGGATTTCTCCGGTGTTAGAGGGGATATTATGGGAGATCCGCTGCATTCTCAACCTTTAGCTATTGATTACGGCGGTGATGGATCCAATGTTCGTATTTTTGTAGGTACAAACCATGGAGCGCTACATGCTTTTAGGGATTATGGCCCATCAGTGAATGAGAGTTGGGCATTTATGCCGTATCAGCTTCTTCCGAATCTAGCTACCATACGTCGTGACAGCTATTTAGCGGGACATAGTGTCTACGGTATGGATGGCTCTCCTGTAGCTCATATTGAGCGTAATGCTTCTGGAGCGATAACCAAAGCTTGGTTGTTTGTTGGGATGCGCAGAGGCGGCCAATCTTATTATGCTATTAATATTACAAATCCAGATTCTCCATCATTGATGTGGCAGATAACTAATAATACCAATGGTTTTACTGATATGGGACAGACTTGGTCTACCCCTGTGGTTACCAAAATACCAGGTTCAGATAAACCTGTAGTTGTTTTTGGTGGTGGATATAATCAGGGGTATGATTCCGGTGTAGGATCTAATTCTGTTGGCCGTTTGGTTTATCTTGTAGATGCTGAATCGGGGAACTTGATTCATAGTTTTGGTGTCAATGGTAATACATCGCTTGCAGGCATTGAGGACTCAATCGTCGGGGCAATCGCGACCTTAGATAGTAATAGTGATGGTTACACAGATAGACTCTATGCTGCTGATTTAGGCGGAAACATTTGGCGTATGGATTTGCCGTCTGCTGACAAGAGCACTTGGAGTGGATTTAAGTTTGCCGAGTTAGGGGGGAGTGTTGCATCGAGCGATAGACGTTTCTTTTATGAACCTACGGTCGCACAAACTTATTTTACAAATACAACGAAAGTTACTGTGACGGATGGTTCTGGAACCACGACAACCGTCGCCTATCAAAATGTTCCCTATGATGCTGTGACTTTGGGCTCAGGTAATAGAGCCGATCCTTTGAATTTAAATACAGATGATATGTTTTTTGTCTTACAGGATCGATATGTGATTTCACAGCAGTTTGGAGATGGTGGTACAGCAGTGCCCACACCGATAACACTTGCTAATCTTTATGATGTTACTGCGGCGTCACCTTCAACAGAGACTGAAAACATTGAGTTTGGTACGAAGAAAGGCTGGTATTTTAACTTTGCTGTAACCGGTGAGAAGAGCCTTTCTCCATCTGTGGTCATCAAGGGTAAAGTATATTTTACTTCCTTCATTCCAACTCAACCTGCGGCAGACCAAAACGTTTGTAGTGTATCTTCGGTTGGGCGTTTATATACGCTGGATTTACATAAAGGGGGACGGTTCACGGAGGAGTATGTTATAGATGTCTGTGATAACTGTATCCCTCAACCTCCTAAGATTATTACGCCGCCTGTAGATCCTGATAATCCAGGAAGTGAGTCCGAACCAGTTCTTATTATTGGTAAGGGCAAGTGTGATGAAGATGGGGAAAACTGTACAGGAACAGTAGGATTAGAGTCTGGCCTGACTACTAATAAAATTTATTACCACATAGATGAGTAGTGTTTTAATGAAGAAGAGTCGTTTAGTTGGTTTTACACTGATTGAGTTGATGATTGTTGTTGCTATTATTGGTATTTTGGCCGCAATAGCTTATCCGTCATACGTAAATTACATCACCAAGAGCGCACGTTCTGAGGGCGTCGCAGCGGTGATGAGAGTAGCTAATTTACAGGAGCAGTATTATTTAGATAATCGTGCTTATGCGACGGATATGACCAAGTTAGGGCTAAGTGCAAATCCGTTTGTTACCGAGCATGGTCATTATAGCTTGGCCTCGGCAGGAACTGGTTCTTTTACTATTACCGCAACGGCGAAAGGGGCACAGGCAAGCAGGGACTCAACCTGTGGCACTATTACTATGACATCGGCAGGTGTTAAGGGGCCTTCAGCGGAGTGTTGGAAATGAATAAGTTAATTGCAACTTTATCTTGCGTTGTTGCGCTAGGTGTAACCTCTTCAGTATTTGCTGCTAAACAGGATTATAAGTGTTTCATTCAAAGCTCTAAGAAAGGTGAGCAAGTAGTTTTTTATCGATGGGATATTAAAGACGCTAAAATACGAGCTAATAGTTTGGTGGGGAAGCGGCTAAGCGATAGCAGTGGAAAGAAATATTTCATTAAGAGTGTTGAGGAATGCGTGCCATTAAATGAAGAGTTTTCGAGTGGTAAGGCCAGGAAGATTGATGGCCAAACACTAAGATAGAGTGTTAGATATTTTTATTTAGCCAAATATAAAAAGGCCCCAACGAAATGTAGGGCCTTTTTACATTCTAGTGTTAGCAGGCGTTACCATCGGTCCCATAAGAGACTATACCGCTGGTGCTTAGAGAAACGCTCTTCGAATCACTGGCTCTACCGTTTGGACAATAGATTACAGTCCCGCCGGAAGAAAGCCCATCAGCGGAAAAAGTCATTGAGATGGCCGATGCTTTAACTTTGTCTTGGCTATTGAAACTATCGATGGCTCTTAGTTCATGGTCTGTATTTGTCGCATCAGTTATGTAAACTCTGATGCCACCACTCCAGTCTGTAGTTGTTCCGCATGACGTTGCCGTAGCGAAAGAGCATACATTTACCGTTGCACCATAACTAACGGCTTGGTTGCGGGCAAAAGCGAAGAGATCGTGAATTTTTTCAACGTTATTGTTTACCCTAACTTGTTCATATACAGAGGTTAAAGAGGGAACGCCGATAGTCAAGAGTATTGCGGCAACGGCAATGGTGACCATCAATTCTACTAAGGTAAAGCCTTTATTATTGTTACACATCTAAAGTTCCTCGCTGATACTGATACAAAGTATAAGCGAGAAGTTTTAGGATTTCAGTATATATAAGCTATTCTTTTTAATGCCAATAATTTGTCGGCTTGATTAAAATTGGCGTGAAGTATTACTGTGAGCTTGTTATTGGTTGCAGCTGATATTCTTCTCCTTCGAAAATCTTACTCTACCGGCCTGATTGACGATGACGGCTTTGGAATAAGGGCTGTTTGCTGAATCTGGACAGTACCTAAGTGTGCCGTTGCTGCCCGATGCGAGCCCATCAGGTTGAAAACGAGCGGCGGCTCGGTTGTAGTAGACAATGTCACTGCTATCGAATGTAGTGGTTTGCATTAGCAACTTATCTGCGCCGTCGATTTGATTACTGGTTCCTGAGTCGGTGAAAACGCTCAGCCCTAGATGCCAGTCATTGCTGCATTGATTGTCTTTGAGCGGACATACAGTAACCCGCACACCGTAGTTGATGGCGTTATTTCTCGCAAACTGCAGTGTTTGCTGGATGATTTTTATGGCGGCATCGGCTCGATAAGCTCTATGTAAGTCCGACAAATTGGGTATGGCTATAGAAAGTAGGATGGTCGATACGGCGATAGTGACCATTAATTCAATAAGCGTAAATCCATTACGATGTTTCATGGCTATTCCTTGCTGTATTTAGTCTATGCTTCCTGCAATGACCTGAGCTCGTTTTTTGGGCGAGTTCATTGAGTATAGAAGAGTTGGTTCAGGTTTAGGCGACTGGCATATATTGTTCTGCTCTATGAATATTGAATCATTTTATCTCTCGATATAATCATCTTTGGTGGTTTGGATGGACGTGATAAGCTAGTGCCTAATAAGCTTAGGTTTTGTTGAATTTGGTCAGTAGAATTTTAGGGAGCGTTTGATGAAGAAGGTCGAGGCCATTATTAAGCCGTTTAAGTTAGATGATGTGCGTGAATCTCTGGCGGAGATCGGTATTACCGGCATGACGGTTTCTGAAGTCAAAGGTTTTGGGCGCCAGAAAGGGCATACAGAGCTCTATCGCGGTGCCGAGTACATGGTGGATTTCTTACCTAAGGTGAAAATTGAGTTGGTTATTCAGGATGAGCAACTGGACCAAGCACTTGAGGTCATCGTCGATACCGCCAGAACGGGTAAGATAGGTGACGGTAAGATATTTGTTACCGAAGTCGAACGCGTGATCCGCATTCGTACCGGTGAAGAGAACGAAGAGGCGGTTTAAATTCGCCAAAAGAAAACCGCTGATGATAAGTCAGCGGTTTTTTTATATCTGCTTCTCGAGCCCAACTATATTAGCTGGCTCTCGGCTCTGCCGAAGAGTCTCTTAGCACGGGCTCAGGGATAAAGACCTGGTGAGTCGTCTCACTTTGCTTGTTGCCTTGATTTTCGATGAGTAACTCGGTCGCCGTCTGGGCAATCAACTTATTAGGTTGATGGACTGTGGTTAACTTAGGCCAGGTTTGCCTTGAGAAGGGACTATCCTCGAAGCCGACGATAGAGAGTTCCTCGGGTATCGCGACCCCTGCTAACCTTGCCGCAAAGAGTGCTCCCGCGGCAATTTCATCGTTACAGGCCACAATGGCGGTAGGGCGATTCGACTTAGCCAGCAGTGTTTTTGCCCCTTCAACGCCCGATTCAAAAGAATACTGGCCGTTAATGATGTTTGACTCATCCAGTGTTAGGTTGTTGCTTTGCAGGGCCGCCTTAAACCCCGCCAGACGTTCCTTGGTGGATTCGTGCTGGTGGTCACCGCTCAGGAAGGCGATATTTTTATGGCCGAGATCGATAAGATGCTGAGTGATGGATACCGCGCCATGTTTGTCATTGACCAGGATTGATAAACCGTCGGTCGGGCTCACCTCTTCACCTGCAATAATGCGGACATAATTGGCGTTAATCTGATCTAGGGCCGCCAAGACTTTTGGATCTTCCGACAGCGGCGGAGTGAGAACTAAGCCCGACAGCCTGGCCTGGCGCACCATATCGACCAGCTCCTGGCAGATATTGTCGGACTTGGCATCGCAGGGGTGAATGAGTAGCTCATAGCCTCTTTGCTTACAGGAAGACAAAATACCATTTTGCATATCAATGACATAGTAGGCATTGGGGTTGTCGTAGACAAAGGCGATCACATAGGATTTTGTGCCGGCTAGATTACGGGCTGCCACATTGGGTTGATAGTTAAGTGCGGCAATGGCCTGATTGACTTTATCTATTGTCGCCTGACGAACCGAAGGTTCGTTATTCGTAACCCGTGAAACCGTTTTTATGGAGACGCCGGCATATTTTGCGACATCATTAATGGTGACTTTCATCTAGCGGATACTCTTTGTGTCTGCGCAGAGTCTAGCTGCATCAGAATTCAAATATGTCTTAAACAATGTACTGTATGGTTACACAGCAGATCTCACTTCCCCTGGCGACAATATTGCTAAGTTTTCCACTATTAAGCAATCATCAAATTGATTTCTATCCCGAATTACTTTTGTCTTATTACAGGCTTGAGTTGTTTTTTCTCTTTATTATCAACTAATTGTGTTGGAGTCTGGAGAGTGCATTTTGTTTAATAAATGTATAAATCCAAAGAAATTCCCGCTTTTGGTTATTTTGTTGTGGCGCATCTGTTAATTGTTGTGTAATCTTTGTACTCACATGACAGCGTTGTCATTCCTGCGGGAATGGTTATGAATACGAAAAAAGATAATAAAGTTATGGAAGGGAAACGAGATGCGACCATCTACTTTTAAGAAAAGTGTACTAGCTACAAACATTGCCCTGCTGATGAGCGGTGCAGTGTCTGTTTCTGCGTTTGCGGCTGAAGCCGAAGCAGAAGCGGTTAATACTGACAATATTGAAAAAATTGAAGTACGTGGTCTACGTGCTTCGATGAAGGCGTCTATTAACGCCAAACGATTTTCTGATGCCGTTGTCGATGCCGTAACGGCCGAAGACATTGGTAAGTTCCCTGATGGCGACGTTGGTGAGTCTTTAGGGCGTATTCCAGGTGTTACCGTAAACCGCCAGTTTGGCCAAGGCCAACAGGTGTCGATTCGCGGTGCCTCTGCTCAGTTAACCCGTACCCTGTTAAATGGCCACTCAGTTGCCTCAACGGGTTGGTTTGACCAACAGGCCATCGACCGTAGCTTTAACTACTCTCTACTGCCACCCGAGATGGTAAGTGGCATCGAAGTCTATAAGTCTTCTCAGGCCGACATCACAGAAGGTGGTATCGGTGGTACGGTGATCGTTAAGACTCGTAAGCCATTGGATTTAGATGCTAACACGCTATTTCTAAGTGCCAAGGGTGATTACGGTACTGTCTCTGAGGCGACAGATCCTGCCGTTTCAGGCCTGTATAGCTGGGCCAACGACGACGAGACCTTTGGTATCTTAGTCTCTGCCGCAGGCTCTCAAACCGATTATCAACGTAACGGTATCGAAACCTTGCTAGGTTGGGGTGAGATAGTACCTACAACTTTCCAGCAAGATCGCGAGCGCACTGCCTACAACATCGCAGCTCAGTATCGTCCGACCGACAACCTAGAGTTCGGCCTAACGGTGACTAGCCTAGATCTTAAGGCAAATAACGCCAACACCTCTATCTTTCTCTTCCCGACACAGCAAGGCGTTAGTACCTGTAATCAGACCAATGCCGCAGGTGTCTGTACCGATATCACCCATACCGGTGAGGGTGGATTTGCCTGGGCGCAGACTTGGGCTCGTGAAGCCGAGATGTCGTCTGATACCTATGATTTGGACTTCAAATATGAAGCAGAAAACTTCACCCTTGAAGGTCGCGTAGGTAACACCAAGGCTGATGGCGGTACCAGCCTGACCTCTAACTATGGTAACTCAATTGGTCAGCCGGGCGACTTTGCCGGTCATTATGACGCGACAGGCGAGAAGATTTTGATCGACATCGCAAATAAGTCTTTCGGTGCGGGCGACTTTAACGGTCAGCTAGAAACCGCTGGCTGGGCGCTGAAGAAGCAGCCTAACACTGACGAAGAGACCTACGCTCAGTTTGACCTGACTTTCCCGGTTGATCTTGGTGCCATCACCTCTATCAAGGCGGGTGTGCGCTATGCCGACCATGACGTGACGCAGCAGACTGATGCGGCTATCGTGGGTGACATAGTGGCTAAAGATGCCTCTGAATACTATTCAGGTACTATCTCTTCTGGCGCAGGCTTTACCCTGCCTAAGCCTAATTTTGATGCCATGATCCGTGACGCCAAGGCTTCTGTTGACGGCTTTACTCGTGACAAGTCTGGTTACGGTACCCTGAATGAGAAAAACCTGGCCGCTTATGCCATGGCTAACTTCGAAGCTGAAGGGATCCGCGGTAACTTCGGTCTACGTTTCATCTCTACCGACATCGAGTCTGACTACTATGCCCTGAGCTCAAGCGGTCAGTTTGCCGACGAGCTAAGCACAGATAAGTCTAGCTACAGCGACGTATTGCCAAGCATCAACGTGACGTTTGACTTAGCACCGGATCTCTTGTTGCGTACTACCGCGGCTCAGGTGATATCTCGTCCTAACTATGCCGAGCTGTTTGCCACATCGACGCTGCCTGGTTTGAACGATGGTACGCCGGGTAACGAAAAGTTAAACCGCGGTTCTGTAGCGCTTGATCCATTTAAGGCGACCCAAGCCGATGTCAGCTTAGAGTGGTACTTCGGTGGCGAAGGCCTCGCTTCTTTGACCTACTTCATCAAAGACGTGAGTTCGTTCATCACCACACGTCAGAAGCTTAACCAGCAGATAGGCATCGAGGATAACAACCTTAAGGAGCAAGGCGGCAGCGCTTGTGGTGTTGGCGTGTACGATTGCTGGACCGTCAGTGAGAAATACAATGCAAACGGTGGTCGTATCGAAGGGGTTGAGCTGCAGCTGCAAGACTCGTTCGAAAATGGCTTAGGCTACTCGGTTAACTATACCTTCGCCGATGCAGGTTCACCTGCAGAGAACTATCCTGATGAGGTGGGAGTATTCTCTGACTCGTCGAAGCACACGGTTAACCTAGTGGGCTACTATGAGATGGATAGCTTCTCTGCCCGTCTTGCCTACAACTGGCGTAGCGAATATATGATCCGTGAATTGCCAGGCTTCTATGGTAACCGTCAGCACCAAGACTATGGTTCGCTGGATCTGAGCATGAACTACAGCGTTACCGATTGGATGGATTTGACCTTCGAAGCCGTTAACCTCACAGAGGAAGACAGCATTCAGATAGGCGTCTCACCAGTCGACAACGAAAATGTGATTGCCGAGTTTAAAGATAACTACCCGGTATGGAGCTTCGAAGGCGAAGCAAGATACAAGGTCGGTGTCGCACTGCGTTTTTAATCGACACATGAGTGTACAAAGCCCGGCATAAGCTGGGCTTTTTATTAGCACAGAGACTTGGGTAGAGGTGGAGTCATGGACATTAAACGTATTCTTATACTGGGTGGCGGCACCGCAGGCTGGTTGGCTGCCAATCATTTGGGTAAGGCGCTTGAGCATAGGCAGGACGTTAGCGTTATGCTGGTGGAGTCACCAGATATCCCCATCATAGGTGTCGGAGAGGGGACAGTGCCTGCCATTCGTCAGAGTCTGAAACGCTTCGGCATCAGCGAGTCTGAGTTTATCCGTCAATGCGATGTCACCTTTAAGCAGTCGATCAAGTTCGTCAACTGGATGGATAAGGACAGGCATGGAGCAGAGAACTTCTATCATCACCTATTCGACATGCCGAGCCCTCTGGGTGAAGATCTTACCCAGCATTGGCTAGCGAATCGCCAACAAGCCTATGGTGACCAGGTTTCGCCCCAACACAAGGTGTGTGAAGCGGGTAGGGCGCCTAAACGTATCACCCACAGCGAATATGAAGGGGCATTGGGCTATGCCTATCACCTTAACGCTGCCAAGTTTGCCAAGCTGTTAGCGGATAATGCCATCAGGCGTTTCAATGTCGAGCATATTAAGGCCAATGTCTGTGAGGTTATGCTCAAGGATAATGGCGAGATAGCCTCCCTGGAAACCGATAACCGGGGCAGCATCAGCGCAGATTTTTACATAGACTGCAGTGGTTTTGAATCTTTGCTTATCGATAAGACACTCAAGGTGCCCTTTGTCGATAAGTCCCATCAGCTATTTGCCGACAAGGCGATTGCCGTTCAGGTGCCCATAGGTGAAGAAGAAGCGATTCCGCCTTATACCCTGGCGACGGCCCATCAGGCCGGTTGGATATGGGATATCGCCTTGACTCATAGGCGTGGTGTGGTTTTGTCTACTCCTCTAAGTATATGGATGATGCCACGGCACTTAAAAAGCTGTCACATTATCTCGGTCAGGATGTTGCTCAGTATCAATATCGGGTTTTGCCGATGAAACTTGGCTATCGCAAGGAGTTCTTGCACAAAAATTGCCTGTCTCTGGGATTAGCGCAAGGCTTTCTCGAACCCCTGGAGGCAACCTCTATCTTGCTGACCGATTTTGCTGCAGGCTACATCGCCAATCGTTTACCAAAAGATAGTGAAGCGCTGGCTTTGCTGGCTGAACAGTTTAATCGGGTGATGAACTATGCCTGGGAGCGTGTTGTCGAATTTATCAAGATGCACTATTGCCTGTCAGACAGGAGTGACTCGGCGTTCTGGGTCGATAATCGCGATCCGGCGACGATTCCGAGTGAGCTTAATAGTCGGCTAAAGCTGTGGCGAGATCACGCCCCCATAAGGCAGGACTTCTTCAGTAAGTTTGAGGTGTTTGATTTAGAAAACTACCTCTATGTACTCTATGGCATGCACTACCCAACGAACACACAGGTGGCGAGTGAGCAGCAAAGAGAAGCCTGGCAAGTACAGGGAAAACAGATAGCCAACTTGGCTGAGCATCTGGTGAATGAGCTACCAGCTCATCGAGACTTGCTCGAGAAGATTGCCAAATATGGTATGCAGAGATGTTAACTTGGGCTTGGCCTAGGTGCTAGCCAGACGAGGGGAATCAGGGCTCAAAAAAGCAGGGCCGATATTTATGTACTCTCATATTATCGGCTCTGCTACTTAAAAGTTATTACAACTTATCAAACTGATTTTGCTTGGCGATGAGGCGCGACATCTGATTGAGCGAGGCTCTGTGGGCATAAACAATCGGCAGCAAACCTTTCTTTCTTAGCTCGAGGAAATCTTCATCGCTTAGTTTGTTCAGTGCCTTGTCATCGATCAGGTAGACGCCATTGATGTTGATCTTCTGCTCAGATCTTTCCAGCTTAATGGTCAGTTGCTGTGACACCAGTAGGTTTTTGTCTGCCAGGAATTGGCAAACCGCCTGGGTCTGTTGATGCATAGCGGCGACATCCAGTAGGGCATTGGTTCTTGCCGTCAGGTACTCGCTACGCTCCCCTTCATCGGTAAACAGGCGGTTACCTTCTGCCTCAGACACCATTGGGCTCTCCTCATCGATGCAGACGATCACGTTGTCGCCTTCCTCCGAGGTTCTGGCGATCGACAGGGGCGCATTGCTAAAGCCAATTGGGCTGATAGGGGCATCCCATTGGTTGCTTTGGCAATACAGGTTGACTTCGGGTTCGATCCCCATGATAGCCACTGGGATGAACTGGCCCGTCTCACCATTCTTCACGAAGACGATAGGGAATTCGGCCGCCAGGTTGGGGATTTCTCTGGCCAATACCGGGATCAGGTGCTCTTTGCTGAAACGGCTGAAATCATTTGAATGGGTCAGCTTGATGTTGAGATGTTTTTCCGTTGAAAGGGGGACTATCTTCGCCATATTCTTACCTTAGTTAATTTTAGTTTGTGGTGTCTGTCTCAAGCGTTAATTGCCTAACCTGAGAAACGCTGGGTTAATCTTTTACCGCTAGTGGGGGCAAAAGCGCAAGTATTAATGTTTCGAGCTGGCCCTAAACAAGCCCCCAAATTGGAGCGAAAAGACGTTCAGCCTGTCTCATCTCTACCCTTTGGGGGGCTAAATACTTTTCTGTGTTAGGGAGCACCACTCTGGTTATCTCTCGCCTTGCACATCCTTGTTCTGTTCCTGTCCTATATGGACACTTAACACTCATTGTTTAGTGTTTTTTCGACTCTGAGTGCTGTTAGCCTCTCTGAATGTTATCAATAGTTGACAGCGTTGTCATATTTGTGTGGTGAAGAAGGCTTTGTTCGACCTCTATGGCTGCGTCTGTGATTGATGGTTTTCATCAGTGTGATAAAAAATTGCCTCACAATGTCAAAAAAATGTAGAAATTCTGTTCTTTCTTAGGTAGATTAATCAATGACAGCGTTGTCATTTGCTTGTGTGGCACGTTTGTTTTGTAAGGTTTGCATTGTTAGGAAGAGGTCTCCTAACGTTTGCATTGGCAGTAGCCATTAAGTTTGTCGCAATGGTTATTGTGTTTGTTTTTTCCTATAGTCTCTCCCCAGATACTAGAGATGGCTAGATGTGTTCGGGTAGTAAGGTGTGCTTTTTAGGCGCCTAGCATACCTGGCACATCTAGCACTTTTTTCTTGGGCTGGCTTAACACTTGATTCGTGGCCGTTAGGAAAAACTGATAAGTCTTACAAGTTTTGCAGAGACTTAATTTAAATAAGCAAGATTTTTTCACTGCCAGGTTTGTTGCGGGAAAGCCTTTGGTTTGAAGTGGTAGGCGTTCGACTTATAGACGGTCTGGTGGTGTTTTCGTTTTGATTTTCGCGGTGGCATCTTTTCTAGCGGCTAAGGTGTGGCGGCAAATTTAGTGGTGGCTGTCTCAGATATCGCAATAGCAGGAAGCTTATTGCCGATGCTGAAGGGGAAGGGTGGCTGCAATGAGACTTGAACGTTCAAGTTGAGAAAAGTGAGGATAACAATGAATAATAAGCTCATACCAATAACATTACTCATGAGCCTGGGTCTGATTGCCTGCAGTCAGCCAACCACTACTCAAGTTCCCAAGGATGAAGGCGCCGCGGCGCAGCAAGTTGTTGACAGCGAGCCGCAACAGGCGCTGCATCAATTTGCCACTAGCCTGGCGGTCAACTATCACACACTCACCAATTATCCTCAGCAGTGCACTTCTAGCGGCGTCGATGGTCGATGTTTTGCCGCCCAGATTGAGCTAACCCCGGGCGTCGATTTTAACCGTAAGGATTGGGCCATCTATTTCAGCCAGATGCGACCGGTGAAGCAGGTGCTAAGCGATGCCTTTGAGCTAACCCAGGTGAAAGGGGACCTGCACCGCATTACACCTACTGACAAGTTCAAGGGTTTTTACAAGGGCCAGCCGGTCGATATCGCCTTTCTTGGGGATCTATGGCAGCTGTCGGAAACCGATGCCATGCCCAACTACTATATTGTCGTTCCCGGCCTTAAACCTGAGGTTATCACCAGCACTCAGCTCACCGTGGATGCCAGCACAGGCATGGAGCAGCGACCCTATGTTGAGGCATACGTCAGTGCCGAAAGCCAATATAAGCGCAGCGATACAGACAAGTTAGCATGGGCGACCCCTAAGGTATTGTTTGACGCGAACCAAGATATCGAGAGTCGCCCCGCGCTAGCCGTCAACGCGATTATCCCAACGCCGAAGCGACAAATCATAGAGAGTCAAAGTCCGGTATTATCGCTTGCCTCTGGTTATCATCTGGATACAGGCAGTGTATCTAAAACCGCTGTCGAGGCGGCGCTGTCTCGCTTGGCGCGTCTGGGCGTGAAGCCATCGCATCAGGGAGTAGCACTTAAACTAGAGACGCTGGCCACTAGACTCCCCGAGGGGGGGTATCGACTCAATATTACTGCAGATGGGATCACCATCGCTGCGAGCGACGATGCTGGTTTTTCCTATGGTTTGGCGTCGCTGACGAGTCTCATCTCGCTCGACAACCTGTCGCTTAATGCCATGCAGATCCAAGATGAACCAAGATATGGTTTTCGCGGCATGCATGTCGACGTGGCGCGTAATTTTCACAGCAAGCAGTTTATCTTAGACCTACTTGATCAGATGGCGGCCTATAAGCTCAACAAGTTACACCTGCATATGGCCGATGATGAAGGCTGGCGCCTTGAGATAGATGGGCTGCCCGAGCTGACTCAGGTGGGCAGTCGTCGCTGCCACGATCTGCAGGAAGACACCTGTCTATTGCCTCAGCTGGGCAGCGGCCCTGATGGTGACAGCAAGGTTAACGGCTATTACTCCAAGGCTGATTATATCGAGATCCTCAAGTATGCAGCCGCCCGCCAAATTCAGGTGATTCCCTCTATGGACATGCCGGGGCATTCCCGCGCCGCCATCAAGTCGATGGAGGCCAGGTATCGTCGCCTGAAGGCCGAAGGTAATGAGGCCGGAGCCAACGAGTACCGGCTTATCGACCCGCTCGATAAGACGCAGTATGCCTCGATTCAGTATTATGATGACAACACGATCAACGTCTGTATGGAGTCCAGCTATCACTTCGTCGACAAGGTGGTGAGCGAAATTGCCAAGTTGCATCAGGCTGCAGGCCAACGCCTGGATCTTTACCATATCGGCGCCGATGAAACCGCCGGTGCCTGGGTGGAGTCGCCTGTCTGTCAGGCACTGCTAGCAGACAAAGACAGCGGCCTTGAGAGCGAAGCACATTTTGGTGCTTATTTCATCGAGCGGCTGGCGAATATGTTGGCTGACAAAGGGATTAAAACTGCGGGTTGGAGTGATGGCATGAGCCATACCCGTTCCGATAGTATGCCGGCAAAGAATCAGTCCAACATCTGGGACGTCGTTGCTCATGGCGGTCATAAACGTGCCCACGCACAGGCTAACCTGGGCTGGGATACAGTGCTGAGTAACCCTGAAGTTCTCTATTTCGATTTCCCCTATGAGGCCGATCCGAAAGAGCATGGCTACTATTGGGCGAGTCGCAGCACTAACGAGCGCAAGCTGTTTAGCTTTATGCCTGACAACCTGCCAGCCAACGCCGAGCAGTGGACAGATATCGAAGGCAAGTCATTTGAGGCCGACGATACCCTTAAGCTCGATGACGCGGGCAAGCGAATCAGCGGCCCACTTAATCAAGGTGTCCGCTTCAAAGGGATCCAGGGGCAGCTGTGGAGCGAGACGATTCGCTCAGACCAAGTGGTTGAATATATGGTGTTTCCACGCCTGTTAGTCCTGGCGGAAAGGGCCTGGCATAAGGCCGACTGGGAAGTGCCTTATCAGTATCAGGGGGCTAAATACAACGCCGAGACCAACTACTTCACCCCCGAGATGCGTGAGAAGCAGAGAATTCAATGGCAGACCTTTGCCAACACCTTAGGTTACAAGGAGCTGGCCAAATTGGATAAGGCGGGGATCGCCTATCGTGTGCCAACAGTAGGGGCCAAGATTAAGGATGGCTACCTGCAGGCAAATAGCATCTACCCTGGGCTCGGCATCGAGTATCGCATCGATGGCGGCCAGTGGCGGCAATATACCGAGGCGGCTAAAGTCTCGGGCAGAGTCGAGGTGAGGGGCGTCGCCGCCGACGGTATGCGCAAGGGACGCATACTCAGGGTCAATTAGCATTTCACAAATAAAACGCTTAAATCAGGGCGGTTATCTATGAGTCGATAACCGCTTTTCTTCATGTCGCCTAGCTAAAGCAAACAGAGGGCCTAACAGGCGTTAAGCGGACAGCTATATCGAGGATTAGCTGTCATAAATTTAGCTGAAATTTTAAATGACAACGTTGTCATTTTTGTTGTAACATGACATTAACTTAGTCAGTGGGCAGGGCGGGCGAAGCAAGATGCCCTGGATAATAAAACTGTGAATGAGGTTGGTAATGGGATTTAACCAGACAGAGGAACAGGCCCTCGTCATAGGCATAGATGGTGGCGGTAGCAAGTGCCGTGCGACTATCTATGCCGGAGATGACAGTGTGATAGGCACTGGTGTTGCCGGGCGTGCAAATCCGCTTTACGGCCTGACACATACCTTCGATTCTATTTCGCGTGCAACCGAACTGGCCTTGCTAGACGCGGGACTACAAGTTGCCGATAGTAAGCGCCTGGTGGCCGGGGTGGGCCTGGCCGGGGTCAATGTTGAGCACCTCTATCAGGCGATCAAAGAATGGCAGCATCCCTTCGCACAGATGTATGTCACCACAGATCTACACACAGCCTGTATCGGCGCCCATAAAGGGGGCGATGGGGCTGTGATTATTACAGGCACTGGCTCCTGCGGTTATGCCCACGTGGGCGAGCAGTCCCTGAGCCTGGGGGGGCACGGATTTGCCCTGGGTGATAAAGGTAGTGGCGCCTGGTTAGGCCTGCAGGCCGCCCAGCAGGTGCTGTTAGATCTCGATGGCTTTGGCCCGGCGACTCTGCTCACCGAGCATTTATTGGATCACTTTAAGGTCAGCGATGCCATGGGCATAGTCGAGCATCTGGCGGGGAAATCATCCGGTTGTTATGCCACCATGGCGCGCACGGTGTTATCTTGTGCGCAGGCACAGGATGAAGTGGCCAAGGCGATAGTGGTCGAAGGCGCAGAGTATATCAGCGCCCTGGCTCACAAGTTGTTTGAGATCCAGCCGCCGCGTTTTTCCATGATAGGTGGTCTCGCCGAACCTTTAGCGCCTTGGCTGGATAAGCGAGTGGTGGACAAGATCTCGCCAATACTTGCCCCGCCAGAGTTAGGCGCCGCCTATTATGCGCGTCAGCAGTTAGGCTTGAGCCAGGCATAGCCTGTGTCACATAGCCAGTCGCACATAGCTAGTCGCAAATAGCGAGTCGCAGATGATGTTTTGCCAGGAGAATAAATGAAACAGACACTCATTGCCGAGCGGGTATTCGACGGTGAACACTTCCACCACAACCAGGCCATCACCATAGAGGATGGGCGTATCGTCTCCTTTGACAAGGCGAGTGACGTCGAGCCCACTGTGCTTGCCGGCACCCTGGTACCCGGCTTTATCGATGTACAGGTCAATGGCGGCGGCGGCGCCCTGTTCAACGACGCGCCCAGTATAGAGAAGATAGAGACCATAGGCCTGGCTCACGCCAAGTTTGGTACAACGGGCTTCTTGCCGACCCTGATCACAGATGATATTCAGGTGATGCATGACGCCGCCGATGCGGTGGCTGAGGCGATCGCCCTGAAAACGCCGGGCGTGCTGGGGATCCATTTCGAGGGGCCGCATCTTAGTGTGCCTAAGAAGGGAGTGCATCCGGCCGATTTCATTCGTCGTATCTCAGATGAAGAACTCGCGATATTTGCCCGTAATGATCTCGGCACAAAGGTGGTGACACTGGCGCCGGAGAATGTGGCACCTGAGGTGATCCGTGCCTTAGTCGAGTGTGGCGTCAGAGTCTGTCTCGGTCACTCTAATGCCGATTACGACACTGCAGTTAAGGCGCTCAATGCCGGCGCAACAGGTTTTACCCATCTGTTTAATGCCATGTCGCCCATGGATTCGAGGGCGCCGGGCATGGTGGGCGCCGCGCTTGAGAGCCAAGCTGCCTGGTGCGGCCTGATTGTCGATGGCCACCATGTTCACCCGGCGTCGGCCAAGGTGGCCATAGCGGCTAAGCCTAGAGGCAAGGTGATGCTGGTGACGGACGCCATGCCGCCGGTCGGCATGGATGATGATGCCAGCTTCGAGCTATTTGGCACGCAAGTTGTGCGTCAGGGTGACAGGCTGAACGCCGTGACGGGTGAGCTTGCCGGTTGTGTGCTGGACATGAATGGTGCGGTCAATAATAGTGTTGATATGCTTGGTGTGGCTCGTGAAGAGGCACTGCGCATGGCATCGAAATATCCCGCCGAGTTTATCGGTCAGCGTCAGCGTGGCATATTCACCATAGGCGCCAAGGCGGATATGGTGCTGCTGGATCAAGACAACCGCGTTGCACGAACCTATATTGATGGCCAGCTGATTTATCAGGCCTAGCGAGTCTTCTGTGTGCATGGCCGTTTGTGTTCTGTGCTTAAAATTCTATTGCTATTAGCCCCTTAGGTTATACCTTAGGGCCTTAATTATAATAATAACCATAAGAGAGACGCCCCGATGGAGCCGAAGTTAGATAGCCATCTTAAGCCAGTAACTAAGCCAGCCACTAAGCCTGCCTCTAAGCCCAGGCTGAAGTCACTCGATGCCCTAAGGGGCTTCGACATGTTTTGGATCTTAGGTGGCGAGGCCTTGTTTGCGGCGCTGCTTGTATGGACCGGCTGGCAGGGATGGCGTATCGCCGATGCTCAGATGCATCACAGCCAGTGGCATGGGTTTACCTTCTATGATCTTATTTTTCCCCTATTCATCTTTCTCTCAGGCGTTGCCTTAGGCCTGTCACCAAAGCGCTTAGATTCACTGCCATGGCCCGAGCGCCTGCCGCTTTATCGTCATGCGATAAAGCGTCTGTTCTTGTTGCTTCTGTTTGGTGTGCTCTATAACCACGGCTGGGGCACGGGCATGCCCATGGCGGCGGATGAGATAAGGTATGCCAGTGTGCTTGGGCGTATCGCCTTTGCCTGGTTTTTTGCCGCCTTATTGGTTTGGCATACCGACCTGAAGACGCAGGTCATCATCGCAATCGGGATATTGATTGGATATGCCGCTATGCAGCTCTGGCTGCCGGTTCCCGGTGGCGTAGCGGGGGAGTTCTCCATCTCGGGTTCCATCAACGCCTATGTGGATAGCCTGTTTCTGCCTGGGATCACCTATCAGGGCAGGGCGACTGACCCCGAGGGGATCCTCTCGACCATGCCAGCCATAGTCAATGCCTTGGCCGGCGTCTTTACCGGTCGCTTCATCGTTAAGTCTCATCCCAAGTGGGCAGGGGCAAAGGGCGAGTGGGCTAAGGTCGGCATCTTGTTAATTGCCGGCTTAGTGAGTCTGGGACTTGGCTGGCTGATGAACCCTTATATTCCGGTAAACAAAGATCTCTGGACCAGCAGCTTCGTTATGGTCACCCTGGGCTGGAGCCTTATCTTGTTAGCCATCTTCTATGCGCTGGTGGATGTCATCAAGCTGCACCGATTGGCCTTCGGGTTTGTGGTCATCGGCTGCAATGCCATCATCATCTATCTGGCGTCGAGCCTGGTCAAATGGGAGTATCTCGCCACTAGCCTCTTCGGCGGTGTGATGCGGGCACTTCCCACTGACATGCAGCCGCTGGCATCTGCCTGCGCCTTGCTGCTGGTGCAGTGGTTACTCCTCTACTGGATGTATAAGCGCGGTATCTTCATCAAGGTTTAAGCCTTCTAGGGCCTGTTGACCTTTTGAGAACAATTTTTGTTCTAATTGAGCACGTTCAAATCGCGGCATGAGGCTTGAGGTATAGTTATTCTATATAAAAGCCGAGTAACAAAGCGTTGAACGTGCTCAAGACGAACCCTGCGGGCAGCGTCTGTATCATTTTTCTACTGCGTTATCGCTCATTGATGTAGCACACCACATTACAATCGCTCTGCCTTGTATAAAAGCGATACAGAATGCTGCAAAAATGAACGCGAAAGATAAACAGGCCCTAGATAATTTAACAAGGAAAACGCCGAGTTAGGCTATAAAGGCTAAAAAGCCAAAATGACAGCGTTGTCTTTTTTTGTTTTATGATTTAACATCGGTGAAACAAGGGAGCAACCTGGCGCCTTATTCGCCATGGCTTTACTTGTCGCCGAAGCTGTAAATGTACCAAGCCGATATCACAATGCTGATATCCAAAGATTAATTACTATAAGAAAACAGGCTTATGGAAATGACATTAAATAGTGAAAGTAAGCGCAGCAGCGTGATCCCCATGGCGATCGTTGCCGGGCTCTTCTTTATTCTGGGTTTTGCGACCTGGCTAAATGGGTCTTTGATGCCCTACCTCAAGCAGATCCTGCAACTTACCCCACTTCAAGCCTCCCTCATTCTCTTCTCCTTCTATATCGCCGTGACCTTTACCGCATTACCCTCGGCCTGGGTGATCCGTAAGGTGGGCTATAAAACAGGGATGGCGATGGGCATGGGGATCATGATGATTGCCGGTCTGCTATTTATTCCTGCGGCCAAGACACAGATATTTGCGCTGTTTCTATTTGCCCAGCTGGTGATGGGCACGGGGCAGACCCTGCTGCAGACGGCGGTGAATCCCTATGTAGTCAGAATCGGTCCTGAGGAGTCGGCGGCGGCTCGTGTGAGTGTCATGGGGATCCTGAACAAGGGCGCGGGCGTTATCGCACCTTTGGTGTTTACCGCCCTTATTTTGGATAGCTTTAAGGACAGAGTCGGCATGGAGCTGACTCAGGCGCAGATCGATGAGATGGCTAACGGTCTGGTATTCCCTTATCTTGGCATGGCAGTCTTTATCGGCGTGCTGGCCTTGCTGGTGAAGAAGTCGCCATTGCCCGAGCTTGAAACTGAAGACGATCAGGCAGAAGGCTCTAAGGGGCATACCAGAGAGGCACTGTCTCATCCCAATCTGGCATTGGGCGTGGTAGCACTGTTTTTCTATGTGGCGGTGGAAGTGATTGCCGGCGATACCATAGGTACCTTCGCCCTCTCTCTTGGGGTCGAGAACTATGGTGTGATGACCTCATATACCATGATCTGTATGGTTATCGGCTACTCGCTAGGTATCCTGGCCATTCCACGTTTCATCTCTCAGCCCAAGGCCTTGATGATCTCGGCGATATTGGGCTTGTTACTGACGCTTGGGATCTTGTTTGGTGACAACGAGTCCTATGCGATTGCCAATGCCTTACTGGTTCCATTCGGTGGTGCCATGCTGCCGGACACTCTGTTGATGATCGCCTTCTTAGGCTTGGCCAACGCCATCGTTTGGCCCGCGGTATGGCCGCTGGCGCTATCGGGTATGGGCAAACTGACCAGCACAGGTTCGGCGCTCTTGGTGATGGGCATAGCAGGCGGGGCCTTCGGACCGCTGTTTTGGGGGCTAACCAGCTCTGCTACCTCGCTCGGTCAGCAGGGGGGCTATATGGTGATGTTGCCTTGCTACCTGTTTATCCTCTTCTACGCGGTAAAAGGTTATAAGATGCGTAGCTGGAAGTAGCCTTATACCAATCACAATAAGTATGTGATCAGAAATAGCGCAGGAAAAACGCTTGAGAACAAAGCAGGATTTTTAGATAAGTAGTTATTCTACAATTAAAAATACTAATACAGTTATCGAGCGTTTTAACAAGCTAGAATGATCAATTATTTATTACGATTGGTATTAGTTATTTCATCAAATCAAAAAGGAGCCTAGTGCTCCTTTTTTACTTTCTAGCACAGTTCGCTTTCCAGCTTATGCCATGAAGGCGTTAACAGCATAGGTGTTAACAGGGGGAGCTGGATAATCGTTGCTATAGGAGGGCGGCTAAATGCAAGAGGAGAGAGCTGAATATAAAGAATTGAAGCAAAGAGTTGAAATAATACAGATATAAAAAAGCCCCGACATTGTCGAGGCTGTTTTATATGGTGCCGGCACCAAGAGTCGAACTCGGGACCTACTGATTACAAGTCAGTTGCTCTACCAACTGAGCTATGCCGGCTAAATTGTGGTGCCCGAACCCGGAATCGAACCAGGGACACGAGGATTTTCAATCCTCTGCTCTACCGACTGAGCTATTCGGGCAACTAAACTAAGTGTCTAGTTAACTACTACAAACCAGGTCTCTGTGACCCTTGCCGTTTGGAGTGCGCGTATAATATAGCGCTGATATTTATCCTGCAAGCGCTTTTTTGGAGAAATTTAACTGCATGGCTAGTTAATGTGCAAAGTGCTGGCTTTTTGGCATTTATGCCGATTTTTAGGTCGATGTTCACCACTAAAACCTGGGTTTTGGCTATTGGTTTGTCGTTCAGGCGGCATTTTACCGCCTCAGATTTCCTTGATACCCGCTCAACTTGCTTGTCTTTCTATATCCTTTCTAAAATTTAGATGTTTTTTGGCGAAATTACGCGATATTCACGGAACTAAATCGAAACTAATATGGCACCAAGTCATAAATGAGGATTAATCGTGTTTAAAAATACCCAGAGCCGCTACGGCGTGGTGAGCATAGGCCTGCACTGGCTATCGGCGTTAGCCGTATTAGGGCTTTTCGCCTTAGGTGTGTGGATGGTCGAGCTGACCTATTACAGCCCCTGGTATAAGCGAGCGCCGGATATCCATAAGAGTATAGGCGTCTTGCTCATGGTGGTGACCCTGTGCCGTCTGCTGTGGCGCTGGTTAAATCCTTCCCCCAAGGCTCTGCCAGAGCATAAAAGGTGGGAGAAGTTGGCCGCCGGCCTGATGCACCGCCTGCTTTATCTGATGTTGCTCGGCATGTTGGTCTCGGGCTACCTGATCTCCACAGCCGACGGCAGACCCATAGTCGTCTTTTCTCTTATCGAGCTGCCGAGTCTAGGGCTGCTGTTTGAGGATCAGGCCGACATCGCCGGCTGGATACACAAGTATTTGGCCTATGGATTTATCGCCTTGGTGGTCCTGCACGCCTTAGGCGCCATTAAACACCACCTTCTAGACAGAGATGCCACATTAAAACGAATGTTAAACATTAAGGAGATACAATGAAAAAGACGTTAGCCACAGCCTTGATATCGGCTTCCCTCATGCTGCCTATGGGGGCAAATGCCGCCGATTATGTGATAGATACCCAGGGCGCCCATGCGTCAATACAGTTTAAGGTTAGCCACTTAGGTTACAGCTTCGTGGTGGGGCGCTTTAATGAGTTCGCCGGAGACTTTAGCTTCGACAGCAAGCATATTAATGATGCTAAGGTGAATGTAACGATAAATACCGCGAGCCTGGATTCTAACCACGCAGAGCGTGATAAGCACTTGAGAAGCGCGGATTTCCTGAATGTCGCTAAGCATCCAGAGGCAAGCTTTACATCGACCTCGGTCAAAGAACTGGGTAACGGCAAGTTTGTACTCGAGGGCAACTTGACACTCAACGGCGTGACTAAGCCTGTGGCAATCGATGCTAAATTTATCGGTGAGGGGCAAGACCCTTGGGGTGGCTATCGCGCTGGTTTCGTGGGGCAAACCGAGTTTGCGCTGAAAGACTATGATATCAAGATGGATCTCGGCCCGGCTTCGAGCCATGTGACCCTAGATCTTGTGGTCGAAGGTATTCGTCAGTAGGCCAGCTTTTTATATTCGCCCCTTACACAAAAAGCGCCCTCGGGCGCTTTTTATTTTTTAAGAACAACTCAAAAACTATTCGTCGTCTTTTTGCGGCACATAGCCTTCGATCTCGACCTCTTTGCCCTCAAACAGGAAGTTTACCATCTGCTCTTCGAGGAACTTGCGATCGTCAACATTCATCATGTTGAGTTTCTTCTCATTGATCAGCATGGTCTGCTTGGCCTGCCAGAGCGACCAGGCTTCCTGGCTGATGTTGTCAAAAATTCGCTTACCGAGTTCACCCGGGTAGAGCTGGAAGGCTAGGCCGTCTGCCTCTTTCTTCAGATACTGGCAGTTCACTGTACGCGCCATGATTACTCCTTATTTGATACTGAACCTAAGCTGGAGAGGATCCGCTCGGTGGCGGCGGCAAGTCCAACCTTGGGTGGCTTGGCTATGTTATACCAGAGAGAGCCGCTCTCTTCCATGATCTCATGTGCGCTTGTGGCCTTGCGGGCGACAAATGCGCTGATATCCAGATGGAAATGGCTGAAGGTATGACGAAAGCTATCAATTGGCTCCTTGCTGGCCAGTGTCAGGCCTTTATCTTCGGCAAAGGTCTCGAGTGCTTGCTGGCTGTCAAACTGAGGGAAGCACCAGAGCCCGCCCCAGATCCCAGCCGGTGGGCGTTTGCTCATCAGCACGCGATCTTCCTCTCTAATCACCAGCATAAATGCAAGCTTTTCGGGGATCTTTTTCTTGGGCTTCTTGCCGGGAAACTCTGTCTGACGCCCCATCAGCTGCGCCTTGCAGTCGATGGCGACGGGGCAGAGTTCACACTTAGGCTTAGAGCGGGTACAGATGCTGGCACCGATGTCCATCATCGCCTGGTTATATTGGGTGATGCCCGCTTTTGGGGTCAGGGTTTGAGTGAGTTGCCACAGCTGCTCCTCCACCTCCCGCTTACCCGGCCAGCCGGCGATGGCGCCATGTCTGGCGAGCACCCGCTTGACGTTACCATCTAAGATAGGGTGATGCTGCCCAAGTGACAGTGAGAGTACAGCCCCCGCGGTCGAGCGGCCTATGCCGGGCAGGGCGAGTACCTGCTCGAACTCTGTGGGGAAGGCTCCATCATATTCGCTGGCAATTATCTGCGCGCATTTATGTAGGTTACGCGCCCGGGCGTAATAGCCTAGACCCGTCCAGTGGTGCAGCACCTCATCCTGATCGGCGTTTGCCAGATCTAATATAGTGGGGAAACGTGCCATAAAGGCTTCGAAGTAGGGGATAACGGTCGCCACCTGCGTCTGCTGCAGCATGATCTCGGACACCCAAACCTTATAGGGGGTCTTATCTTGTTGCCAGGGGAGATGCTTGCGTCCGTGTTTATCGTACCAGGAGACTATGCGCTGGTGAAATTGCTCTGTTTTCATGGCGCTCAGTCTATAGAGGGGCAAGGTTTTTCTCAAGGCAAATGGCATTGCTAAGCCGGCATGACTCGCGCGCCATGGGATAATTGGTATACTTTGGCAACATAGGGCTTGCCTTAGCGCAGTAACTTTGGATAATGCCCTTCTTTTTATAATTTTCCAATCATATAAGTGTCAGGATCCCATGGGATCATATGAGTTGGTCAGTCGAGCCTTGAGCCGCTTGACGCTGACTTTTTCTCGGCGCTATATGGCCAACCACAGGCAGATCTGAGGCTGAAAGATAATGAGCGAAGTGACCACCGCAGAGTTTAACGAAGAGGGTAAATACCTTCGCAAAGTGAGAAGCTTTGTTTTACGTGAAGGACGTTTGACCAAGGGCCAGGCACAGGCCATGGAGCAACAATGGCCTATCATGGGGCTGGACTATTCGCCCGAGCCACTGGATCTGGTCAAGGTGTTTGGCCGCGAGGCCGATACCGTATTGGAAATTGGTTTTGGTATGGGCGCTTCACTCGTCGAGATGGCCAAGGCCGCGCCGGAGCTTAACTTCATTGGTATCGAAGTGCACAAGCCAGGTGTCGGTGCCTGCCTGGCGGATGCGGCAGAGGCCGGTGTCACTAACCTGCGCGTATTTCACCATGACGCCATCGAGGTATTGGAAAACAGCATTCAAAGCGGCAGCCTAGCCAGAGTACAGCTATTCTTTCCTGATCCTTGGCATAAGAAGCGTCATCATAAGCGCCGTATCGTGCAGCCCGAGTTTGCCCAGCTTATCCGTCGTTGCCTGAAGGTTGGTGGTGTATTCCATCTGGCGACAGATTGGGAAAACTATAGCGAGCATATGTTAGAGGTGATGAGCGCCGCGCCCGGTTATAAGAACCAGGCACAAGAGGGGGATTTTGTGCCCCGTCCGGATCATCGCCCACTGACCAAGTTTGAGGCCAGGGGTCATCGTCTGGGACATGGCGTCTGGGATCTGATGTTCGAGCGTACCGAGTAAGCTTTATTTCTATATAAAAGAGGGAATACACATGGCAACACGTAGTCGTCGTTTACGTAAAAAGTTACGCATTGATGAGTTTCAAGAGTTCGGCTTCGATGTGAATTGGACCTTCGATGATTCGGTAACCGAAGAGCAGATCGATGCTATCGTCGACCAGTTTATCGACCAGGTGATCGAAGAGCGAAAGCTGGGCTTCCACGGTGGCGGTCATAAAGAGTGGGAGGGCATCATTGCCACTCAAACCATTGGCAAGTGCACCGAAGAAGACCGACAAGCCGTGAGTGACTTCTGGAAGAAGCAGCCGGCTAAAGATGTTGTGGTTAGCGAGCTGTACGACATCTGGTGGAACTAAAGCCACATAAGGACCTGCTCGAGACCATTATCGAGCAGGTGCGTCCTCTGCTGGGAAAGGGCAAGGTCGCCGACTATATTCCTGCCCTGGCGGAGGTCGATTCCACTAAGCTTGGGATCGCCGTGACCACAGTAGACGGTCAAACCATAGGGGCTGGAGACTATCTCGAGCCCTTTTCGATCCAGAGTATCTCCAAGGTCTTTAGCCTCACAGTCGCCCTGACTCTGTATGAGGAGGCTGAGATCTGGTCGCGTGTCGGCAAGGAGCCATCGGGGCAGTCATTTAACTCCCTGGTGCAGATTGAGCTCGAGCGCGGGGTGCCGAGAAACCCCTTTATCAACGCCGGTGCCCTGATCATCGCCGACCTGCTGCAGAGTCGTCTCGGTGCGCCCAAGCATCATATGCTCGAGGTGGTCAGAAAGCTGAGCGCCGATCCCCATGTGATTTATGACAAGCGTGTCGCGGCCTCGGAATATGAGCATAGTGCCCGCAATGCGGCGATAGCCTATTTGATGAAGTCGTTCGGCAACTTTAACAACGATGTCGATAAGGTACTGAAAAACTACTTTCACTACTGCGCGCTTAAGATGAGCTGCGCCGATCTCTCAAGGGCCATGCTCTATCTGGCCAATCGGGGCCAGAGCCTTTCTGGGCAGCAGGTGGTCTCCCCGACACAGACACGTAAGCTTAACGCGCTGCTGGCGACATCTGGGCTGTACGATGGTGCAGGTGAATTTGCCTATCGTGTGGGCATGCCGGGCAAGAGTGGTGTGGGCGGCGGTATCATCGCCGTGATTCCTGGGGACATGAGCATCTGTGTCTGGTCGCCCGAACTCGATAAGAACGGTAACTCCCTGGCGGGCACTGCCGCGCTGGAGCGACTCTCCCAAGCCCTGGGCCGCTCTATCTTCTAATAGAGCGCCTATCCGAGGCGCTCTTTTGATTCAAGCTTTTCACTCTTCGGCAGGTTCTTTTTTTCCCTTTTCTTTTTTCCCTTTCCCGTCTTCTATTAGCCGCCATTCCATCGATGGTGAAATTTACTAAAAACTGGCAGAAGGCTTTACTTTTCTGAGTTCCTTGCCGACTGGCAGGTTTTATCTTATAACGCAAAGTTTACCTAATCTATTGATTATATTTAATTAGTTAAAATTGGCACGATACCTGTATTGTTTGCTCTCAATGACACATGGTGCACCTTAAGCTTCACATCATGTGATTTTCAATGACTTAAGGATTAAGAATATGAAGAAATTGACTGCATCTCTTGGACTGACCGCTTTCGTACTTGCCACCACCAGTGCCGCCTGGGCCGGTGAGGATAAGGACAACCACATCTCGTTCGGCAGAGATGACAAGCAGTGCGAGGTCAGCCTTAACTATGATGTCTCGGTAGAGCCGAGCAAGCTGGTGGTCAGTGAAGCCAAGAAAGAGGTGTATCGCATCGAACTTGGTCGTCTTTACGTTAACGGTGACAAGGTTGAGCTTAACGATAAGCAGCAGGCCTTAGTTAACCAATATGCAGGTGAGGTGTCTAAGCAGCTGCCCGAGGTGATCGACGTGGTGCATGACGCCGTCGATATCGCCTCTACCGCGGTCAGCATGGCGCTCACCCCTCTGTTAGGCGACGCCGCTGGCGCTAAAATTGACGAGATGATGGACGGCCTGTCTCAGCGTATCGACACGGTTGCCTATCAGAATGGCGACAAGTTTTACCTGGGTGCGACCGAATCTTCTATCGAAGATACCTTCGGTAAAGAGTTTGAGCAGGAGATGGAGCAGTTGGTGCAGAGCTCTATCGGTAGCATGATGATGACCCTGGGTAGCGAGATGATGAAGGGTGACGGTGAGAGCTTCGAAGAGAAGATGAACGCCTTCTCGGCCAAGATGGACAAGGTGGGCGACGATATCGAAGCCCAGATTGAACAGCAGGCAACGGATCTTGAAGCGCGCGCCGACAAGCTGTGTGACAACTTCCAGCAACTGGTTGCCTTAGAGTCTCAGATGCGTAGTGAAGTCCCGGCGCTGCGCGACTATCCACTGGTTAGTGCTAAGCAGCAAACCCTGCGCGAATAAGTCGCAAACAATTTCCTCTGGCAAAGCAACATCCACATTTCCCTGCACTTACCTTGGGTGCAGGGCTTTTTTTATTCTGGGCCCGCTATTCTTATGACTTTTCCTCCACTCCTAACTGGGTGTATAGTGGCTAGAAAATAGGTATTAGAATCAAAGAGCAAATCTTTGGTATACTTGTAAAAAATAATAACAATGCTGGCGAAATTTCGATAACGAAATGGCTAACAGTCTGACTCTACTCTTAAAATAATCTGCATAGTCAAGGGGATAACTTCGAAGTCAGGAGGTATCTCTATGATTTATAATTGGTATTTATAGGGTCGCATACACCTTAAGGCTATTTAAATGTTAGAACTTTTAGAACCTATTGCAATTTTTACTCATGTTGCTCGTGCCGGGAGTTTTAGCTCTGCTGCGCGAAAATTGGGGATTTCTAAATCAAAGGTCAGTACTCAAGTTGCCGATCTTGAGCATAAATTAGGTGTTCAGCTGATACAGCGTACCACTCGGAGTCTGAGTTTAACCGAAGCCGGACAGCTACTTTATGCCCAGGGTGAAGAGTTGCTGCGCGATGCTGACCAGGCGGTTGCCAGCGTGCACAATCTTAACGATGCCACACGCGGTGTGCTCAAGGTGGGGATCTCCCAATCTTTCGGTACCATGCACATCATTCCTGCCTTGCCCGATTTTATGGCCAGACATCCCGAGCTGGAGCTACAGGTAAGCCTGTTGGATCATAAGGTCGATGTGGTCAGCGAAGGTTTGGATCTGCTATTGACCATGTCTGAGCAGTTGCCACTCGGCATGGTGGCCAGGCCGCTGATGAAGTGTCAGTTCCTGCTGGCGGCATCGCCTGAGTATGTTGCCAAGCACGGCTACCCTGAGCGTCCCGAGCAGCTGGTGGATCATAACTGTCTGGTGTACCACGGTGAGTGGCACGAGCATAGCGTCTGGCAGTTTAAGAAGGGTGATGATTACTGCGAGATAGGTGTATCGGGTAATTTCAGGGTCGATAACGCCCCTGCGCTCAAGTCTGCCGCGGTAAGTGGCCTGGGGGTCGTCTATCTTGCCAGTTACCTGCTGGAAGATGAGATAGAGAAGGGCACACTGGTGCCACTATTGCCAGAATGGCAGTTGACTCACCATCTGCCACTGCAGGCCGTTTATCCAAGACGTAAACACCTAGCACCTAAGGTTAGCGCCTTTATCGACTTCATTAAGGATCATATCGGTTCGCCACCCTATTGGGATGAGCCATACGCCGCCCTGTATGCGCAGCGTAAATAGCAGGATGTGGCTGAAAAAACAGCATTTTATCCATGTTGTTGTTAAGGTTTTTGCTACTTTCAGTTATCAATAACTTAAAAACATTGTTCTGATAACAAGACGATAACCCCCGGTATTTTTTGTGTCGGGGGTTATTCTTTTATAATCATATAGTTGTACTGGTATTACCACTCTGTTTCGTGATGGCTTATTTAGCTTAAACTAAAGCTTGAATGTAATTCGCGTTGCAGTCCGTTCTTAATTTAATACAATGGTGGCAGTTGATATCGGGATGACCTGATTCAGTTAACCGAGCCAGAGAATGACCCCTCTCTCGTTTGGTTACACAGGTCGGCGTTACTGCAATCTTGAATCAATGCTGGCAGCGGTTTAAGAACTAAAACAATGCTAGCCTTAAAACCATCATCCTAGTTTTGGTTTACCCCAGCAAAGACTGCTGGGGTATTTTTCTTTTAGCCCCTTATCTTTTCATCACCTTGCTTTTATCCTTCAATCCCCCTAGGGCCTGTTTATCTTTCGCGTTCATTTTTGCAGCATTCTGTATCGATTTTATACAAGGTAGAGCGATTGTAATCTAGTGTGCTACAGCAATGAGCGATAACGCAGTAGAAAAATGATACAGACGCTGCCCGTAGGGTTCGTCTTGAGCACGTTCAACTCTTTGTTACTCGGCTTTTATATAGAATAACTATACTCCTAGCCTCCTGCGGCGATTTGAACGTGCTTCATTAGAACAAAAATCGTTCTCAAAAGGTCAACAGGCCCTAGCCTTTTTTGACCGCTCGATAAAGAGAATTTAATCTGTTGTCGATGGCACCTATATGCAGAGCAGGTTATTGTGCTGCACAGTTCAATCGAATCGGCCTCTAATGAGTAAAGGGATATTTATGGCTCGTAAACTACTGTTTTCAATTCTCGCCCTGGTTAGCTTAGTCATCTTGGCGGGCATCTACCGTTTTAACTTTACCCATGATGACCTCTATGTGGTGCAGGAGGATGGCAGTGTCGTCCCATTAGATGAAGATATCGACAGGGTCATGCTGACCCTCTTTAGCATAAAGACTCATGAGGGCTGGTCTATCAAGCTGCCTGAATCCCAGTCGCAGCCCCAGGCCGAGGCGAGACTGACCCGTGTCGATCTCAGTGGCGACAGACGCTTTGCCAGTGGCGATTATCAGGATGGCCCAGAGCGTGGCAGCGTGCGCCTCGACTATATGAAGATGTTGACCCTCAACTATGCCGGTGACGCTGACCAGATGCTGTTTGTGGCGCCTTTCTTTGTCTCCAATCAGGGCAGTGGCGTGTTCGCCTACCTGGGCCTGTTTAATCTCAATCATAAACGCGGCGATATCGCGCAGTTAGGCAGTGTTTTTATTGGAGACAGAGTCGAGATCCGTGGCTTACAGGTTGAAGAGCCACTCGATGAGACCTCGAGTGTGTTGCTGAGTTACCTCACCCATGGCGACGAGCAGAGTATGGCCGAGGCGCCTGCTAAGCAGGTGACTAAGCTTATTAAGGTGACGCCATCGGGCTTTAGCGAGCAGCACTAATGCGCATGAGCCTGAGTTAATGGCTATTGGCTGGTAAATGTAAAAAGGCCGCTCTCGTTTAAGAGCGGCCTTTCTTATGGACAATCTTGAATATAAGGTCAGCGGTTAGGCCTTGTGGGCCCAGTTCATCACCTTAGATTCCAACACATCCAGCGGCAGCGGCCCGTTCTTGAGTACCAGGGTGTGGAACTCACGAATATCGAACTTATCCCCCATGATGGCCTTGGCCTTCTCGCGAATATCGACAATCTTGAGCATGCCTATCTTGTAGGCGGTCGCCTGAGATGGCATCACGATATGACGTTCAACCATCTTGATCGCATCTGACTCGGCATTCGGAGTGTTGTTGACATAGTATTGGATCCCCTGCTCGCGGGTCCAATGCTTAGCATGGATCCCGGTATCCACCACTAGGCGGCATGAGCGCCATAGCTCCATGGAGAGGCGGCCAAAGTCAGAGTAGGGGTCTTTATACAGGCCCATCTCCTTAGGGAAGAACTCACTGTACAGTCCCCAGCCTTCGATATAGGCGGTATAGCCACCGAACTTCCTGAATTTAGGGATCCCCTCTAGTTCCTGGGCGATGGCTATCTGCATGTGATGGCCCGGTGTGCCCTCATGGTAGGCGAGCGCCTCCATCTGGTATTTAGGCATGGCGTCCATATCATACAGGTTGGCGTAGTAGGTGCCAGGGCGACTGCCATCGGGCGTCGGCTGATTATAAAACGCCTTACCGGCAGACTTTTCTCTAAACGCCTCGACCCGTTTGACTATCATTGGGGCCTTGGGTTTGACATAGAACACCTCATCGAGACGCGAGGAGATGTTATCTATCAGCGCCTTGGCATCTTTGAGATAGGCGGTGCGGCCCTCTTCCGTGTCTGGATAGTAGAACTGCTTGTCTTCACGCATAAACTTGAAGAAGGCCTTGAGATCACCCTTGAAGCCGACCTTCTTCATGATGGCGCGCATCTCCTGATGGATGCGGTCGACCTCGGCGAGGCCCAGCTGGTGGATCTCATCGGCAGTCATCTGGGTGGTCGTGGTGCGTGCCAGGGCGTTGTTGTAAAACGCCTCACCATCTCTAAACTTCCACACGCCATCTTTGGTATCGGCGCGCTTCTCTAGGGTTTCTATGTAGGCGATAAGCTTGTCATAGGCGGGCTTGACCTTGGTGGTCAGCGCCTGCTTGGCCTCATCGAGCAGCTTATTGCGTTGATTATCCGCTATCGCAAGCTTGGCCACCTTGCGCTGAAAATCGGCCCAGATGGCGCTGTCATCCGCCTGGTCGAAGGGGGCGCCGCTGATGATGTTGCGGCTGTCGGACAGCACATAGGCAAACACAAACTTAGGCGCTATGATGCCGGCCTTGGCGCGCTCCTCTAGGGCATCTTCCAGTTGGTGCATATAGTGAGGCACGCCGTTGAGACGGCTGATATAGGCCTCGGCGTCGGCGACGCTGTCTATCTGATGTTGGTTAATCAGGAAAGAGGGCACCATCGCATGGCCGCCATACATCTGGTTAACCGGGTAGTTGTAAAGGCGCCACTTATAGTCCTTGATGCTCTCTTCAAGTTTCTGGGTCAGCAGGTCATAACTCAGCAGCGTCTGGGCATCTAACTTACTCTTATCTATCTGTTTGAGCTGCGCGAGATGTCGCTTATCTCTAGCCAGGCTCTCCTTATCGGCGGCTTCGCCTCGCTCATCCCATTTGCCGTAATCTGTCTTGATCCCAAGCTGGGTCTGACTCATGGGGCTGGCCATCACATTTTCCATGAAAATGGTTTCGAAGAGTTGGTTGGCCTTTTCCGATTCCTGCGCGCTAATCTTTTGTGCGGGTTCGCTGGCGCTAAGTAAGGGGAGTGAAACTGGCGCGGCGTGTACAGCGCCTGAAAGGAGTGTCGCCAAGGTGATGGCGAGCAGAGTTGTTTTTGTTTTTATTGGCATAACTTTATCAGTTTAACTTGGCTTAGATTGACTAGTGCCTGTTATCCTAATAAAGCTGACGATTAAATATGCAAACTAAGTGTTAGAAAATGTTTCTGTTCCCCTCGTCTGAGGGGAAAGATTATTCGCAAAATAGTCCCAGTAGCTCGTTGACAAACATCTGTCCCTTGGGCGTAAGCTGCCAGTGCTCGGTTTCTATGATCACCAGACCCTTTGCCGCCGCCCGCGCCATGCCGTCATCCAGTACATCTGCACAGAGGCCGGTGCGTTCCTCAAACTCGCGCCTAGGGATAGGCGACATCAACCTGAGGCGGTTCATCAGGTATTCCAGCGCCCTGTCTTCTGCTAACACCTCGCTCCTATCGAATAGATAATCACTGGCGCCCAGATAGCCCTTGGGATGTTTTATCTTCACCGTGCGGTAGATGCGCTGCTCATTCACTAGGGTTATCTTGCCGTGGGCACCGCAGCCTATCCCTAAGTAGTCACCAAACTGCCAGTAGTTAAGGTTGTGACGACAACGATAACCGGGTTTGGCGTAGGCGGAGATCTCATACTGTTCATAGCCGAGCGCGGCGAGGCGTTGCTGGCCCTGCTCATAGATCTGCCAAAGCGCCTCGTCGTCAGGCAACTGTGGTGGCTTAGAGTGGAACAGGGTATTGGGCTCTATGGTGAGTTGATACCAGGAGAGGTGAGGCGGATTGAGGCCCGCCGCCTTATCGATATCGTGCATCGCCTCCTCGAAGCTCTGATTGGGCAGGCCATGCATGAGATCCAGGTTAAAGCTCTGGTAACCGGCCTGGGCGGCCTTGGTGGCCGCGACCTCAGCCTCATGCTTGTCGTGAATTCTGCCGAGCAGATTCAGCTTGTCGCTGGAAAAACTCTGCACCCCGATAGAGAGGCGAGTCACCCCAGCGGCGCGATAGGCGCTAAAGTCATCGTGCTCCAGGGTGCCCGGGTTGGCCTCCATGGTGATCTCTATATCCTCTGCAAAGGGGATCTGCGCCTCGACGCCTTCGAGCAGACGCCTTATCTGAGCGGCATCGAACAGCGACGGCGTGCCGCCACCGATAAAGATGGAGTGCAGGCTGCGCCCCTGAACATAGGCGGCATCGTTTGCCAGATCGGCGAGCAGGTCGTCCACATAGGCCTGTTGCGGCAGCTCACCATGTTGACCATGGGAGTTGAAGTCGCAGTAGGGGCATTTCTGCACGCACCAGGGGATATGGATATAGAGGCTGAGCGGAGGAAGCTTAAGCATTAGCCGAGAACACCCTTGGCCTTGAGCTCGGCCAGTAGCAGCTGCATCGCCTTGCCTCTGTGGCTGAGGGCATTCTTCTCGTCGCTGCTTAGCTCGGCGGCGCTGCACTCATGCTCGGCGGGAATAAAGATAGGGTCATAGCCATGGCCGTTGTCGCCCCTTGGCTCGAAGCCGATAGTCCCTTCCCAGGATGCCTGGCAGATGATGGGCGTCGGGTCTTTGGCGTGGCGCATATAGACCAGGATGCACTGGAAGCGGGCGCTGCGCTTGTCGCTGTTAGCCAGCGCGCCCAGTAACTTGTTGTAGTTATCGCTGTCACTGGCGCCTTCGCCGCCGTAGCGGGCCGAGTAGATCCCTGGCGCCCCCTCTAAGGCGTCAACCTCCAGGCCGGAGTCGTCGGCGATGGCTGCAAGGCCCGTTACCTGGGCGGCATGACGCGCCTTGATGATGGCGTTCTCGACGAAGGTGGTGCCGGTTTCCGGGACTTCTTCGACCTTAAATTGGCTCTGTGGCAGGACCTCGATGCCAAACTCGGCAAGGATCTCAGCAAACTCTTTCAGCTTACCCTTGTTGCCGCTGGCTAATACGATTTGATTCATGTGATGTGACTCGTTGTGACTGCTTTCTCGATGGCCGCCATGATACCCAAGCTGGCGGGGAAACGATAGAGTCACAGGGGCAAATAGCAACAAGCCGCGCTAGGCGCGGCTCGAAGTGTAGAGACTGGTGAGCCTAGTCGACGTAAAACTTCTGCTTAAACTTCAGCTGGGTGTTGAGCTTGTTGCCATATTTGATGGCAATCTGAAAGTTGATCTCCTGATCGTCCCGGTAGGGCACCTCGGCGATGTAGTAGATAGCCTCACCCTCGCGGATCTCCTTGAAGGTCAGCTCCACCCTGGCATCGAGCAGGTTGTTGGCGATCCCCGAGATCTCAACCGGTATCGCCGGATTCCCCTCGGCGCTGGTATCTAGCACCGAGATGTTGATTAGGCCGGTATAGCTACTGCGTTTGATGCCGTAGGTCTTGGCGATGGAGGGGGTGATGAAGGTGCTGCCCAGGGCAACATAGTGGATATCAAAAGTGCCGACGCTCTGTTTCTGCTCCGCCGCGGCATTGCCCATGCTAAGCAGTGTCAGCGCCAGGGCACAAAAAAGGGTACGTATCATGGTGAACTCCTGTCACGGGATAATTGATTCTAGTATAGCTATTAAAGTCTTAGGCTGCGGTGCCCTGGCTTATTTGCTTACACATTTCATGGGATTAAGGCCAAGATCTCTGCGGGGATCTCCTTGGGCATCACCACGCGGATCTGCTTGTGGCGCCCAAGTTCTCCCTTCTCGATAAGGATATTGCCCTTAGCCGTCTTAAACTGTTTCGACAGAAACTTACACAGGTGGGCATTGGCCTTGCCGTCGATAGGTGGGGCGGTAATGGCCACCTTAAGCTCGTCGCCATGGGGACCAACAATCTGGTCCCGGCTGGCCTTAGGCTGAATATAGAGCCTGATGACGAGGTCATCCTGCTCTCGTGTCACTAGCGCCATCTAGACGTTGGCCCAGAAGGGAACGTATTGCGACAACAGCTTGTTGATGAAGATCAGGCCGAACATAAAGATCATCACCGAAAAATCCAGGCCGCCCATTGGCGGGATTATCCGGCGGATAGGCGCCACGAGCGGCTCGGTCAGCTGCGCCATCACCATCTCAATCGGGTTATGTCCCTGGCTGACCCAGCTGAGGATGGCTCGTAGGATCAGCATCCAGAATAGCAGCACGCCCGCCTGTTTCAGCACTGAGACCAGGGCGACCAGGAGTATGATAGGCAGGTTGATGGCGGCGCCCGCCATCAGGCTAAGGATCACAAACTTAATCACAACGACCGCCAGGGCTAGCACCACCGAGGCGGTATCCAGGCCGCCCAGTGGTGGCAGGAAGCGGCGCATAGGGCCGACGATAGGATGAGTCGCCTTGACCACAAACTGGCTGAAGGGGTTGTAAAAATCGGCGCGGGCCAGCTGTAACCAGATACGAATGATGACCACCATGAGGTACAGGTCAAACAGGGTGTTCACTAAAAAACTTAATGCATCCATTGTGTTTCTCTACTTGTTTGTATCGAATAAAACTAGGGTTAAGCCTATATAAGGCCAGCCCTAAAACTGCTTCGCCATCTCCTGGGCCCTGTCCATGCAGTCATGCATGGCGGTGCGCACTATCTCCCTCAGGCCTGCGCGCTCGAACGCCGCCAGCGCCTGCGCCGTGGTGCCTCCCTTAGAGGTAACATTCTCCCTTAGTTGCGCCGGTGAAAGCTGTGGATTCTGCTTCACCATAGAGGCGGCGCCTAGGGCGGCCTGCTGCACCATCTTTCTGGCGAGTTGCTCGTCGACGCCATCGCGTTTGGCACTGTCAATCATAGCCTCCATCATAAGGAAAAAATAGGCCGGCGAGCTGCCCGCCAGGGCGATCACCTGATTGAGATCTTCTTCCTTGTCGACCCAAACGGTTTCGCCGCCCGTCTGCATCAGCTGCTCACACAGCTGACGGTCCTGCTCGCCCACGCCTGGCTCGGCGTAGAGGCCTGTCATGCCGAGGCCTATCTGAGTCGGAGTATTTGGCATGGTGCGGATAAGCTGAATGGGCTGCTTGAAGAAGGCGTGGTAACGCTCGGCACTGACCCCCGCGGCGATGGTGACGATAAGCTTGTCTTTAAGGTTTAACTCGCTCATCGCCTCGCACACCTGCTGCATCAGCTGTGGCTTGACCGCCAGCACGATAACGTCGGCCTCATCGGCGGCCTTCAGGTTGTCGTGGGAGACCTGGATGCCTAAATCCTGTTTCAGGGCGATGAGTTTGCCTTCGCTTGGGTTGGTGGCATGAATAAGCTGCGGTGCATAGCCGCCCTTGACCAAGCCGCTGGTGATGCTGCGGGTCATGTTGCCCGCGCCGATAAAGCAAATCTTCTTCTGTGTCATAAGGGTCTCTATTTATTCGTCTAACTATCTATATTTGGGCGCTTAGGCTAATTACAAGGGCTCAGCCTTAGGCGCGATATTCTAGGCTTTGGCATAATCCCGGGCGCCGAAGATGGCGCTGCCGATCCGCACCATGGTGGAGCCTGCGGCAATCGCCTGCTCCAGGTCCTGGCTCATCCCCATGGAGAGGGTATCAAGCTCTGGGTGCCGCTGTTTCAGCGTGTTAAATAAGGTCTGCATCTGACTAAACTCGGCGCGCTGCACGGCCTGGTCGTCTGTGGCGGTGGGAATCGCCATCAGGCCTCTCAGGGTCAGATTGGGCAGGGAAGCGATGACCTCAGCCAGGGGCGCTACTTCGTCGAGCTTGACGCCCGACTTGCTCTCCTCCTGGCTGACA
Source organism: Shewanella sp. cp20 (assembly GCF_000832025.1). NCBI lineage: Bacteria > Pseudomonadati > Pseudomonadota > Gammaproteobacteria > Alteromonadales > Shewanellaceae > Shewanella > Shewanella sp. cp20. Next base: position 92,580 of record NZ_JPII01000029.1, read on the forward strand.
TTCACCTGGATGCAGACCTGCAGCGGCGCAAGGTGATCGGGGCGCTGCTCGCTTAGGCGTCTGGCAATCTTCTCCCGGCTCAGTGTGTGCATCCAGTCGAAGTGCTCGGCGATGGTGCGTGTCTTGTTTGACTGCAGCGGGCCGATGAAGTGCCATTCGATGTCGTCATGGCTTTCGCGCAGGGCATTTATCTTCTCTTCACCCTCCTGGACATAGTTTTCACCAAAAAGTCGCTGCCCGGCATCATATGCCGCTACTATCTGATCTATGGGCTTAGTTTTACTGACCGCCAGCAGCTGAATCTCCTTGCTATCACGTGATGAATTTTGCGCCGCTTGAGCGATTCTTTGGTGGGCGTGGGCCAGTCTGTCTGCTATTGTTGTCATGTTGTAAGTTTTTGGTTGAATGGATATCCCATACTATGGAAATCACAGAGTTACTTGCCTTTAGTGTAAAACACAACGCGTCGGATCTACACCTTTCTGCGGGAGTATCTCCCATGATACGTGTTGATGGTGAGGTCAGAAAGATCAATCTGCCTGCCCTGGATCATCAAGGCGTACACAGCCTCGTTTATGACATCATGAACGACAAACAGCGTAAAGATTATGAAGAGCATTTAGAGATAGATTTCTCGTTCGAAGTGCCCAACTTAGCCCGTTTCCGTGTGAACGCCTTTAACCAGTCGCGCGGCGCCGCGGCCGTGTTCCGTACCATTCCCAGCGAGATCTTAAGCCTGGAGAAACTGGGCGCCCCTGAGATTTTCAAGAAGATTGCCAGCTTTCCCCGTGGTCTGGTGTTGGTCACAGGCCCGACCGGTTCGGGTAAGAGTACCACCCTGGCCGGCATGATAGATTATGTGAACGAAAACCGTCACGACCATATCCTGACCATCGAAGACCCTATCGAATTCGTGCACCAGAACAAGCAATGTCTAATCAACCAGCGTGAAGTGCACAGACACACCCACAGCTTCAACGCCGCGCTTCGAAGTGCACTGCGTGAAGACCCGGACGTGATCCTGGTGGGTGAGATGCGTGACCTCGAAACCATTCGCCTGGCCATGACGGCGGCGGAAACCGGTCACCTAGTATTTGGCACCCTGCACACCACCTCGGCGGCGAAGACTATCGACCGTGTGGTCGACGTATTCCCTGAGGGTGAGAAGAGTATGGTGCGAACCATGTTGTCAGAGTCGCTACAGGCGGTTATCTCCCAGACCCTTATTAAGAAGGTGGGCGGTGGCCGTGTGGCGGCGCATGAGATAATGATGGGTACCCCGGCGATTCGTAACCTTATCCGTGAAGATAAGGTGGCGCAGATGTACTCGGCTATTCAGACGGGTATGGCTCACGGCATGCAGACCCTAGATCAGTGTCTGCAGAATCTGGTCAGTCGTGGCCTGATCACCCGTGAAGATGCGATGGCCAAGAGTTCTAATAAAAACGCTAGTTTCTAATAAGGTTTGAGTATGGAAGTTCGTCCATTTTTAAAGGTGATGGTAGAGCGTAAGGCGTCGGATCTGTTTATCACCGCCGGCTTTCCCCCCAGTGCTAAGGTCGATGGTGAGGTGCGTCCCCTTGCCGAGAACCCCTTTACCCCGGCTCAGGCGCTGGAGTTTGTCGAATCCTTGATGACTGAGGCCCAGCGTAAAGAGTTTCACGAGACCCGCGAGTGCAACTTCGCCTATGGCGAGAAAGGCCTGGGGCGTTTTCGTGTCAGTGCCTTCTGGCAGCGTGAGTCGCCGGGCTGTGTGATGCGTCGCATCGAGACCAAGATCCCGCTGGTTGAAGATCTGAAACTGCCGCCTATCTTGAAAGACCTGGTGATGAGTAAGCGTGGCCTTATTATCATGGTGGGTGGTACGGGTACGGGTAAGTCGACCTCGCTGGCGGCCCTGGTGGGTTATCGTAACGCCAACGCCCGTGGCCATATTCTGACCATCGAAGATCCGGTGGAATTCGTGCACGACCATCGCAAGAGCATCATCACCCAGCGTGAGGTGGGCATAGATACCGACTCTTTCGATGCCGCGCTCAAGAGCTCGCTGCGTCAGGCGCCAGACGTGATTCTCATCGGTGAGATCCGTACCCAGGAGACCATGGAGTTTGCCCTGTCGTTCGCCGAAACCGGTCACCTCTGTATGGCTACCCTGCACGCCAACAACGCTAACCAGGCGCTGGACCGCATCATGCACCTGGTGCCCGAGAGTAAACACCAACAGCTGTTGTTCGATTTGTCGCTTAACCTTCGCGGCATCGTGGCGCAGCAACTTGTGCCTAAGAGCGACGGTACGGGGCGCCGGGCGGCCATCGAGGTGTTGATCAACACCCCAAGGGTTGCCAGTATTATCCAGAAGAACGAGCTGCACCTGCTTAAGGAAACCATGGCGAAATCCAACGAGCAGGGGATGCAGACCTTCGACCAGGCGCTGCTTAAGCTCTATGTGGAAGGTGAGATCAGCTACTCGGATGCGCTGCACCACGCCGACTCGCCAAACGATCTGCGTCTGATGATCAAGCTGCAAAGCTCAGAGTCGGCCAGTTCAGGCTTCATGGAAGGCGTGACGCTGGATCTTGACTAGCTTCTTAAAGCACTTTGAAAAACCGATAATGCCGTTATCGGTTTTTTTATGTGTGGCGATTGATCTCTAAGGGGCCCAGCCGCGTACTGAAGCCCATGCATCATTAGCCTCGGCTAGCCAGGCACCTAGGCACCCAGGCGCAAAGAAAAAGCAAGCGCCTTGGGCAACACAGATAAAACAAGGAATCACTTTGGCAAAATACTTTGGATTAAATAAACAGCAGGGCCATGGTGGTCGTGGCAAGACCACAGTGCTGCTGATGAATCTGGGCACACCGGACGCGCCAACCACGGGCGCCGTGCGGCGTTATCTGGCGGAGTTTCTGTCTGACCCTCGCGTGGTCGAGATCCCTAAGTTGCTGTGGATGCTGATCCTCCATGGCATAATACTGAGAGTCCGCCCGGCCAAGTCGGCGGCCCTGTATCAGTCTATCTGGACCGAGCAGGGCTCACCCCTGATGGCCATCACTAAGGCCCAGCGCGACAAGCTGCAGCAAAGCCTGAGTGACGCGGGCATGGCGGTCAATGTGGATTTTTGCATGCGTTACGGTCAGCCGAGTGTTAAGGAGACGCTGAAAAAGCTGCATGCAGAGGGCAGCGACAAGCTTATCGTCTTGCCTCTTTATCCTCAGTACGCCGCGCCTACCACGGCTTCGGCATTCGATGCTATGGCTAAAGAGCTGACCAACTGGCGCTACCTGCCGTCGCTGCATTTTATCAATAGCTACCACGACCACCCTGACTATATTGCCGCGCTGGCCGAGTCTATCGCCGAGGATTTTGCAAAGCATGGCAAGCCTAAGAAGTTAGTGCTTTCTTACCACGGCATGCCCGAGCGTAACCTGCATCTTGGCGATCCCTACTACTGCCTGTGTCAGAAGACCACCCGCCTGGTGGTGGAACGCCTAGGGCTCGCTGAAGAGGAGTATGTCACCACCTTCCAGTCGCGCTTCGGTAAGGCCAAGTGGCTCGGCCCCTACACGGATGCCACCCTGGAAGCCCTGGGGAAACAGGGCGTCGATGATGTCGCCATCGTCTGCCCCGCCTTTAGTGCCGATTGTCTGGAGACTCTAGAGGAGATAGAGCATGAAAACCGCGCCGTCTTTACCCAGGCTGGTGGTAAGAAGTATCGTTATATTGCCTGCCTCAATGACAGGGATGATCATATCGAGATGATGGCGAATTTGGTGAAGCCGTATCTTTAGCTGAGTTAGGTTAAAGGGGGGATTCTTGGTTGCTTCAAGGTGGCCATTGGTGAAAATGCCGAGTCTTTAGAAGGGCTCGGCATTTTTGTTTTTGAAGATTGAATCTTCAAGGTTTCTTCTTGTTCTGGGGGAGGCTAGTTTTAGACTTTTTGATTTGGTGGACTCGGTATGAGTTGAGAAGCAATGGTTGGGATGTTTTGCCATAAAGTTTGCTTGAGTAGCGTTTGGTTGCCTGCTCATTTGCTGAGTGTATTGAAGGTCGTACCTTCACTTTAATTAATGCTTGCCGCAGGCTTATGTGCAGATACATCTGCTACACGCCGTGCATCCGTCCGTGGAGGCTCGACGATGGCATCCCTGCCATCGACGTCCGCAGATGCATCTACACCGGGTTATTTATCTCTTCGACTTGACTTCATTTGTTGCCGATAAAGGGGAAAGACTTAGCGCATCTTTGCTTATTTGAAGCAACTCATAACGAGTAGTTGAAACTGGACTGGCATACAGTCGTATTTAAATTGTGTGACTTTTGGGTGATTTCAGGTCGAAATCCGTGAGCGCTTTTCCATTGCTATCAAAATAAAAGTCTTTAAAATTAAACTCTTATGTTTTTTGGTTGAGTAGATAATAGGTTTGGAAAACGCGCATGCGCGTTTTTCCGGATGGTTTATTTGAAGTAAAGGTGATAACTTCTTTACAATACAATCAGTTAACAATGCGCGTTTTCACTGGTCTAACATGATAAACGCGCATGAGCATTAATAAGCTGTTATATGTGAATGAAATGGATTGGCGTCAACTGGAAGAATTCAAAGGCATCGACCTAAACGACTCATTTGTTCTTGGTTGGAAGCAATCGCTTAATGAGCTGTCGTTTGAGCTTGAAGCGAGCATTTGGCCAGAATCAATATTTTATGAAGCCCCGAAAGCAAACGAATATACTTGCTACCGGAAAGCTACCCTGTCATTTTCGGAAATCAAAAGTGTTGTTGGCTTAATTTCTATTGAATCATCCCGTTATTCTAGTGACCCAGACGGTTCAATTGACTACGGAAATATTGATTCATTAGACATAACTGAAAATGGTTTCAATGTTGTCGGTGACTTTGGTGAGGTAATGATCACTGGTGGAGTATTAAGCTTTGAAATTCACATATAACAAGTTAAACCATCGGAAAATCCCTCGCAGGCCAAACAACAGCCTAAGCGCTCGGACTTTCCGCTGTTTAAAGCGTTAGAAATTATCGGGTGACTATGGACGAATATCTAAAAATTGGGGCAACTATCATTGCTGCTCTTGGCGGAAGTGGCGCCATTATTCTTGGGTTGGCAAATTACTTAGGAAAAATTTGGGCAAACCGATTAATGGTAAAAGAAAAAGCCGAACATGATCGAGAGCTGGAGAAGCTGAGAACTGAGTTACATCAGGAGAGCCAGCAAAATTTAGCCAAACTCAATAGTGAGATTGAAGTTTATAAGCAAACCCAACTCAGAGAGCACAATGATAAGTTATTGATCTATAGAGCTACGATTGATTTGGTGGCTACAATGCTGGCAAAAGTGGAAATGATCGTTCTTAGAAACAAGCAGCAACTAACAGCACAGGAAGCGGAGCAATTCGAGACAGAGCGCTTAAAGATTTATGGGTATCTAGCAATGATAGCACCACAAGAGGTGATGGATGCAAATGATGTGTTCATAGATCAGTTATTAGCCGTTGTATTTGACGGTAAGTCTGTTAGTTGGGAAGTTATTAGGTCTAAGGCTCTCAATCTGACCAACGCAATGCGCAAAGACATTGGTATCGACAAGTCTGAAGTATCATATAACGGTGAAAGATAATTCTAACAAACTGTTTAAGAGTGATTCGCAACGCGTGGCATTTTTACTATGCGTTGTGTTTAGTGGTTAGGTGGTATGCGGAAGCATCGGTATTGCGTTGCTTACACCTTAACATGGCGTTATCCCATAGAAGTTTTGCTCGAAAGCCAAATTTTAGATCTGTAAGCCTAACGGCTTTTTGTCTAGAACTTTCCTATAACGCTAAATCGAAGAGATGGATAACAGGGTGTAGGTACGGCTGAGGCCTTCGATTTCAGGGATGAAATCGTAGAGCGCCCAGGGAAGGGTTTACAGCGTGCCGCAGCTGTACCTGCACATAAAGCCTGCTGCCAAGCAATTCAAAACAGTAACGGTTGGTCATCAAATGACATCGAAACTGTCAGGAAGGTACGGGCTACAATCAGAGAAAAACTCAGAGAGCGAGTTTCCGCGCAAAAAAAAGCGGCCTTGTTTGGCCGCCATCTAACGTTCAAATTTTAATAGAGATTCTCGAAATAACTCTCGATGATGAGTACCGCCGACATGGAGTCGACTTGGCCCTTGGAGAGGGCCTTGTAGCCCCCCATCTCGAACAGCCTGGCCTTGGCGTCTGCTGTGGTGAGGCGTTCATCCTGGGTGGCGGTCTTGACGCCGAAGCGGCCGCTGATGCGGTTAGCAAACTTGCGGGCTCGCTGGGTCATCTCCTGCTCTGTGCCATCCATGTTGAGGGGCAGGCCGACGACGATAAGGTCGGGTTTCCACTCCTTGATGAGCGCCTCTATCTCTTCCCACCTAGGGATGCCGTCGTTGGCCTTGAGGGAGGTGAGGGGGGTGGCGCTACCTGTGATCTGCTGGCCGATGGCGACGCCTATGCTCTTGGTGCCGAAGTCGAAGCCCAAGACACTTGCTGAACTCATAGTGAATTTTATCCTTTACTGTTAGGCGTGACCGGCCTGGGAGGAGAGCTGCCAGATGTCGAAACCTAATGACTCTGTGGCCTTCTGCCAGCGCTGCTCATGAGCTGTGTTGAACATCAGCTCCATATTGGCGGGGATGGAGAGCCAGGTGTTGTCGGCCAGCTCCTGTTCTAGCTGGTGACGCCCCCAGCCTGCATAGCCGAGGGCGACGATAAACTGTTCGGGCGCCTCTTTGCCGCCCAGGGAGGTGAGTACGTCGCGGGAGGTGGTGAGCATGAGATCATCACTGATCTGCTGGCTGTTGCTCCACTGTGACTGCGGCGTATGCAGCACGAAGCCCTTCTCCTGCCCAACCGGGCCGCCCACCAGGACCTTGCTGTTGATGCTCTCTATGGTATGAAAATCATCCAGCTCCATCTGTCTGAGCAGCTCATTGACATCGACCCCTATGGGGCGGTTGATCATCAGCCCCATGGCACCTTGTTCGTTGTGCTCGCACAGGTAGATCACGCTGCGCTCGAAAAAGGTATCCTTGAGCGAGGGCATGGCAATGAGTAAATGATTTTGCAAACTTTCCATCTAGCGCTCCAATGGGTTAACCACCCGCCAGTTTCACCTGATAATTAAGCTTTTCCAACAGGGTTTTCAGTTGTTCACGGTTGTCGGTTTGGATCTCTATGTTGAACTCTTTTACCGTACCGCCGCAACCACACTGTTTTTTGAGTTTCTGCGCCAAGGCTTTGAGTGCTTTCTCGTCCAGGCCCAGTCCCTTGATCACCGAGACGCCTTTGCCTTTACGGCCCTTGCTGTCTTTATGAATGCGTACTATGCCATCGCCTTCCGGGATAGCCTTGGTTTCCTTGGGTTGGTCGATTTTGCCGCCATCTGTGCTGTACACCAGGGCAATATTGGGATCGATTCTCATCATCTGTCACACACTTAACTAAGATACCCTGAGTCTATCAAATTGAAACTCCCTTGTGGGAGGAGTAATCCCTAGATACAAAAAAAAGACCACCCTAGGGTGGTCATGGATAAGGACCGATACCAAATGCAGGGAGATATCGGTCTTGTAGTATCCCAAGGCGACAGGTGAGCTGTCGCAATCAGTGAGCAAAACTGGTTGTGCAAAACTCCTCTTGCAAAAATTAAAGGTACTGCAGCGCCAACATCAGCAGTGACAGGCCTGTGTAGGCGGCGCAGGGAAGGATGAAACGATGAAAGCGGCTGATGGCCACGCTACAGGCGGTGAGGGCGAAGCCGATGGCTATGCTGGCGTGGCTCGAGCTATAACCCTTTGCCAGGGCGAACATCATGACAAGCAGTGCCAGCATAGGCAGGGTAAAGAGCACCCACTGGGAGGCCTTGATCTTAGTGCTGTCCGCCATGGGCGTGGCCAGGGATTTTGGGGCAAACATAAAGATGGCGCTGGCGATAACAAATGCTGTGATAAACCAAGTCATGATACGAATCTCAATTAACCTTAATTGATAATCATTATCATTTAGGTTTTTACTGAAGTCAAGCTGAATGAAACGCCATTTACAATAAAGAAGAGTTGTAGAACAGAGGTTTGCTAGGTAAGCTTTAGGATAAATTCCTGTTTAAGCCATGTCTGAAACATGTTGGAGAGTCTATGAAAAAGGTGATTATCTTGGCCGCTGCACTTGCCCTTTCGGCCTGTAGCACACTGAAAACCAGCTCCGATTATGATCCCAAGGTCAACTTCGATGAGGTGAAGACCTATGCCTGGGTGGTTAAGAAGACAGAGGATACTACCTATAACTTAGACGGCTTGATGGATCAGCGTGTTCGCGAGGCGGTAGACCGTGAACTGCAGATGAAGGGAATCAGTAAGGTCGAGGCAGACAGTGCCGACGTGCTGGTGAACTACTTCACTAAGGTCGACAAGAAGATCAATGTCGATACTTTTAATACCAACTTTGGTTATGACCCCTACTACTATCGTCCGGGCTGGGGGTGGAGCGGCAGTGTGCATACTCAAACCACGGTGCGCGAGTATGAGGTGGGAACCTTAGTGCTGGATATGATCAACAGAGAGACGGGTAACCTCATCTGGCGCGGCTCGGTTGCCGATACCATCCGAGATAAGAGTACGCCAGAGGAGCGCGTCGAGGTGGTTAATAAGGCGGTAGCGGCCATGATGCTTAACTACCCACCACAGAAAGCGGCGAAATAGCCTTTCAGTTTGTCATTAAAGCGGCCCCTTGGCCGCTTTTTTATGCCTGTCGTTTTGTTTTCCCTATTTTGTTTCCCCTATTTAGTACCTTTGCTATTTGCCTCTGTTATTTTAGTGTTTAAGCAAAAGTGTGAGCCGCTCGACGCCGCGTCACCCCTATTTACGACTTCCTTCGACCAAAGTCCAAGTTATCCGACCGCAGGCCTGGTGTTATCCTGCCTCGACCAAGATTTTTTAAACTCATGATTTAATCGTATCTTTAATCGTATCTAGGGGGCAGCGTGGAACAGTTTTTACAGCAGTGGTTTCACCACTATGAGAAGGGCGAAGGTGTCGAGGCCAAGGAGCTGAGCCAGGAGACCTTGAGTCATTGGCAGCAACTGCTGGTGGGTGCCAAGTCGGGTGAGCTGGAGCACTGGCAGAAGAATCCGCCGGGACGTCTGGCACTTATTCTTCTCATGGGGCCTGTGGCACATCTGCTGGAAGACGAGGCGGCCTTGACCCTGCAGCTCAAGGCGCGGGATCTCTGTGTATCGGGGGTCGATCGCGGCTTCGATACCCAGCTTGAACCCCTGCAGCGTCGCTGCTTCTACGATCCCTTGTTCTATTCCAGCAAGAGTGAAGACAGGGCATTGCTGGTTCGCTTGCTGGAAGGGATGCAGTCCCACATGGCCACCACCGCCAGACCCGCCTGGAGCCATTGGTATCAGCAGGCCTCCCTCAGTAATTAGACCAAACCGAGTCTATTTGCGGCGAGCCTGCTGGCTTGCCGCGCTCATCATCTATCCTGTCGTCGGCCACTAACTATTTAGGTGGCGTTCCTTACGCGATGGCTGCGGTTAAGATCTGACGGAATACCCCGCTTACCTCTTGATTGACGCTGCTGTGCTGGATCAGATCCACATTGGCAATCCAGCCCATCTGCTCCATGGTGAGTGGAATATGGCATAGCTGCCCCTGCTCTAAGGCGTCCTGTACCAGATGCTCGGGCAGCAGGGCCCAGCCAAAGCCAGACTTAGCCAGATCCAGCAGGGCATAGTAGTTGTCGGCGAGCCAGAGCTGGGGCGAGTGCTCCGCCTGAAAACTCCACTGCGGTCCCTGTTTGCTGCCTATGGTGAGTTGGCGATGGAGTTTCAATTGATCGAGATTGTTCATGGGCGCCTTGGCCAGCGGATGCTTGGGGCTGACCACAGGTTCAAACTTCACCGAACCCAGGGATTCAAAGTCTATCTGCTGGGGATAGATCTCCTCGCTAAAGACCACCCCCATGTCCACGCTCTGTTGCCTGACCTGCTCGATAATCTCCTTGCTGGGCAGGGTACGCAGTTCGAGCTGCATCAGGGGATAGCGGTCGGCAAACAGGCTCAGGTGCTGGCTGAACTCGGCGAAGGGAACCCCTTCGTCTACGGCCACACGAAACTGCTGCGGCAGTCCGGCGTCCAGCGAGTCGATGAGAGATTGCAGCCTCAGGTGCTGAGCAATCACGGCCCTGGCTTGGGGTAATAGGGTCTGGCCTGCCTGGGTCAGCACTGGGTAGCGACCGCTACGGTCGAACAGCTGCGTATCGCAATCTATCTCCATGTTGATGATCTGCTGACTTACCGCAGACTGCACCTTGTTGAGGCGCCTGGCCGCCGCCGAGAAGGAGCCGGTTTCCACCGTTGCCAGAAAGAGTTGTAGCTGTTCGAGTGTCGGCATATCGTAAAATGAGATGGTATCTAACTTTTAAGTATCATATTTGTGGATGAAAATGGCCGCAAGTTAATTTTGCGGAGCGACGCTCATGTCTACCAAGATTGTGTCTACCAAGATTGTGCCTACAAAGAATGTGCCTACAGCCAGCATGTCTACAGCAGAGAGAATCCTGCACTCTGTGCTGTTTGAAATATTTGCCCTGGTGCTGGTGGTGCCCATCGCCATCTGGTTTACCGGCCATGGGGTGGCGGAGATGGCCGCCGTGGGCATCGGTCTTAGTCTCTACACAGTCACCTGGAATTACTTCTACAACCTGCAGTTCGATAAGTATTTCGGTGAAGATCGCACCAGGCGCACGCTTAAGCTGCGTGTGCTTCATGCCCTGGGCTTCGAAGGGGGGCTAGTGTTTGTAACCGTGCCCGTGGTGGCCTGGTTTTTAGCCATTTCCATCTGGCAGGCGCTGATGCTGGAAGCGGTTTTCCTGGTGGTGTTTTTCTTCTATGCCATTATCTTTAACTGGCTTTTTGACTGGGCAAGATCTAAGTTTTATGGGCAGCGTGTGGGCTCTTAATGGCTAGACTGGGCTCGGCGGCCAGGTGAAGGCCAGAATGAGAATTAATTTCACTAGATAGATATTCTTATATTGGAGATGCAGGCAGAAGGATATAAAATGTATCCCTGTCTGCATCTTTATATTTGATTGTTTTTCATGCGTTTTGAGACAGCTCTGTTTGAGTGATTGGCATGAGTGACTCCTATGACTGAACTAAGCAAGCTAATGGCGGGTGGTCGCGTAAAGCCCACTTGCCGTGAAATGGGCAGCGCCTTTGTGTTAAAGGTGAGTCAGGGCCTGTTAGGCGCGCTTTGTAGCGTCTGGCTTGCCGGCGCCGTGCTGGCGCAGGGCTGGGTCGATAGGGATCGAGACGGGGTGCCAGACAGTAAAGATGCCTGCCCACACTCGCGCCCCAATGTCGCCGTCGATGCTATGGGCTGTGAGATAAGATCAGAAGAGATGGCATGCATTGCCCCTAAGGGGGCGGCGTCGCAACTGATCGCTTGTGAGGGGGCTGAGCCCGGTAAAAGCGTCGAGCCGGCTAAGCAGACTAGCACGGCTAAGCAAGGTGCGAGTGAGCCTGATGTCCTTAGCGTCTATTTCGCCTTCGGCAGCGCCGAGGTGGGTATCGACCAATGGCCGCCGCTGGCAAAGGTGCATGGCTTTCTAAAGGCGAGCGATGCCAAGTTAACGCTAGTCGGGCACACGGATAACATCGGCAGCGAGGCGGTCAATATGAACCTGTCGCGCCAGCGCGCCGAGCGAGTAAAACAGATTTTTGTACAAGATTATGGCGTTAAGGCACAGAGGCTATCGATAGTCGCCAAGGGTGCCAGCCAGCCCGTGACCAGCAATGATGGTCCTGACGGGCGAGCCTTAAACCGCAGAGTCGAGTTTATAGTTGAGGCCAGATAGTCCTGGTCCATTTTATTAGGGAGCGTTACATGGAAAATTTGGATAAATATATCGAGCAAGCACCTGAGCTGATCGTGACCTATGGTCTTCAGGTGATCTTTGCCATCGTCATCTTCTTTATCGGTAAGTACTTTGCCAAGGTGGCTAAGAACCTTACCACTAAGTTGATGAATAAACGCAAGATCGACAAGACTGTGGTCTCTTTTGTGGCCAACATGGCCTGGGCCCTGGTGTTTGTCTTCACCGTTATCGCGACCCTAGGTCAGATCGGTGTGCAGACCGCTTCTCTGGTTGCCGTTATCGGTGCCGCCGGTTTGGCCGTGGGTCTGGCTCTGCAGGGCTCGCTGTCTAACTTCGCTTCTGGTGTCTTGATGGTACTGTTCCGTCCATGCCGCGTGGGTGACTATATCGAGGCCGCCGGTATCGCGGGTACGGTCGATGAGATCACCATCTTCTCGACTAAGCTTCGCACCCCGGACAACAAGGTGATTGTGGCGCCTAACTCGTCAATCATGAACGGCACCATCACCAACTACTCGGCCATGGAAACCCGTCGTATCGACCTGGTGATCGGTGTCTCTTACGATGCCGACCTTAAGCAGACTAAAGACGTGCTTAAGCAGGTATTGGACAACAACGCCCATATCCTGAAAGATCCAGGCTACACAGTGGCGTTGACCGAGCTGGGGGATTCTTCGGTTAACTTCGTGGTACGTCCATGGGTCAAGGGGAGCGACTACTGGCCAGCCCGTTTCGAGATCCTAGAGCAGATCAAGCTGGCGCTGGATGAGAACAATATCGGTATTCCATATCCACAGATGGATATCTATGTCAAAGAGACCCCGGCGGCTTAAGCCTTAGGTTGATTGACAGCAAAAAGGTCGGCAATTGCCGACCTTTTTTGTGCCTGGATGAAGGCGATGTTTTCAAAGAGCTGGGGTTGTCCTAGTGTACCTGACTGTCCTGATTACCCTGATCCCCGTGTTGATAGTCAAACTTGGGCATGCCCCAGTGGTAGCGAATAGCCAGCATGCGGAAGCTAAAGCCGACGCTCAGGCTGATGGCTAGGTTGACCCACTCGGTGATCTCATAACTGCGCAGCAGCATGTAGAGGCTGGCGGTGGTCAGAGAGACCAGGGCGTAGAGCTCCTTCTTGAAGATCAGCGGCACCTGATTACAGAGGATGTCGCGGATCACCCCGCCGAAGACGCCGGTTACCACGCCCATGACGATGGCCAGAGCCGGGCTAAAACCCAAGAGCAAGGTCTTCTGGGCGCCGACAATGGAGAATACCGCCAGCCCAAGCGCGTCTATGGTCAGAAACAGCTTGGAGAGATAGCGCATCACAGGGGAGATGAGAACGGTCAGCAGGGAGGCGAAGGCGATGGCCAACAGGTAGTGGATGTTCTCGACCCAGATAAGGGGATAGTTGCCCAGGAGAATATCGCGCAGGGTGCCGCCACCGATGGCGGTGGCACAACCTATGATGACCACGCCGAACAGATCCATCTGTTTTCTGCCGGCGCACAGCGCGCCTGTCATGGCCTCGGCCAGTATGCCGATGAGCCAGAGGAGGGTGATAAATTCAGCTTCTTGCATTGTCGATTCAGTCGGGAAAAAAGAGAGCGCATATTGCCAGCCTAAAGCAATAAATGACAGCGAGATTTTTTGAAAAATTCGGATTAGATTTTTTAATTGATCAGCGGGTCGAAATCAGGCTTGTTAGCAGTTTGTTGCCTTTAGCATGGTGTTCCTAGTTTTGCATGGCATTAGTTTCTTCAGGTTAAGCTGGGTTGCGAGTGGCGCCGAATGATAATTTTATCGGCGGGTGCTAGCGAGGGCGGGCGGCGAGGAGTAATATTTGCGCTCGGTGTACCATTTTAAGATGAGTAGGACGGGGAAGATGATTGATTTTCGCAGTGACACAGTGACCCAGCCCACGGCGGCGATGCGCCGTGCCATGGCTGATGCCCAGGTTGGCGATGATGTGTATGGAGACGATCCCAGTGTTAACCGGCTGGAGGCGATGGCGGCAGAGCGTTTTGGCTTCGACAGTGCCCTGTTTACCTCGTCGGGCACCCAAGCCAACCTGCTGGCGCTCATGTCTCATTGTGACCGTGGCGATGAGTATCTCTGTGGTCAACAGGCTCACAACTATAAGTTCGAGGGGGGCGGGGCAGCCGTGCTGGGCAGCATTCAGCCTCAGCCGCTGACCAATCAGGCTGACGGTAGCATCTTGCTGTCAGATATCGAGGCGGCCATCAAGCCGGACGATTTTCATTTCGCCCGTACCCGCCTCCTGAGTCTGGAAAACACCATAGGTGGCAAGGTGTTGCCTCAGTCCTATCTGGCCGAGGCACAGGCGCTCGCCTTCAACAAGCGGCTCAAGATCCACCTCGATGGCGCCAGGGTTGCCAATGCGGCGGTGGCGCAGAATCTGGACATAGCCGATATCACCCAATACTTCGACTCGGTCTCCATCTGCCTCTCAAAGGGCCTGTGTGCGCCCGTGGGCTCGCTGCTGCTCGGTGATGAGCGGCTGATCAACAAGGCGCGTCGCTGGCGTAAGATGCTAGGCGGCGGCATGCGTCAGGCCGGGATATTAGCCGTGGCCGGTGAAATAGCCCTGAACGATCAAGTTGCCCGCCTGGAAATCGACCATGAAAACGCCCGTTATCTGGCCGAGCAGTTAAGCAGCCTGGATGAGTTTGAGGTAGACCTTGGCGAGGTGCAGACCAACATGTTATTTGCTCGCGTGGCCGACGGTGTGGCGATAGACAAGCTTGCCAGGGAGTTAAAGGCCTCTGGTATCCTCATCAGTCCGGGTAAGACGCTGAGGCTGGTGACCCATGCGGATATCAGCCGCGAAGATATCGACCTCTTCATTGATAAGCTCAAGGCGCTGCTCTGAGCGATTAGCCTGGCGAGACAGCCACAGTGAAAGCAACACAGTGAAAGCAAAAAGCCATCCTCAGGATGGCTTTTTTGTTATCAGGTAAACGGCCTAGTGATGGTGGTCATGGCCGCCTTCAAGCTGCTTACCGTCTGCCGAGTAGAAGCCCGAGCTGCCGTGTTGAATAAAGCCCTGGGTGATCATCTTGGCGATAAAAGGGTCTGACTCGCTGTCGCCCACGTCGGCAAAGTCGAGGTCCTGATAGCCTGAGGTTAGCAGGTTGAACTCTTGCTGACTGACAGGGGTGAGCTTAGTGAGTCGGTAGTTAAGCTGCTGGCCGCCCTGGGTAATGGTCAGGCAGGCGGGTAGCGCTAGCTCGCTTATCCAGTCGAGTGCCAAAGATTGCTGCTGGCTCTTACTCGTATGTGAGTATTGCTGCTGGGTAAAACAGGCCTCCTGATGTTGCTCGCCCTTGTCGAATTGGCTCAAGGCGGCTGGAGAGATCAGGTGAAACTGTTTGTCGATATCCGTATGGATATTGAGCGCCAGCAGATCGCTGCGGCGATAGCTTATCGAGCGCTTCTGCTCGGGGAAGTAACGGATATACTCGCCATTTTTCTGCCAGGCCTCATAGCTGACCGGGCCGCGCTGGTAGATGATGGTGTCATCGAAGCGGGTAAGGATGAGCTGGTGGGCTTGAGTCTTATCCTCTGTGCCAGCCGTTACCTGGTAGCTGGCTTGAAAACGACTCGGCTGAGCGGTGCTATCGCAGACCAGTGTGCCTTTGGCAGCATGCTGATGGCCCTTGCTGCCTGACAGGGCGTTTGCCTGGACGTTTGCCTGGGCGTTGGCCATGGCTAAATTTCCCTGCAACAGGGAGCCAAGCAGGGTGCCGGTGACGCCGAGAAGGAGTGAGACTGACTTGAGTGTTGAGCGAGACATAATAGACCTACCGATATTTCTCTTAAAACTAAATAAGCAGCCTGACACCCTGCCTGAAGCTAGGAGGCAGACAAGGGTATCAGGCTGCGGGTCGCTGCGCCTTATTGCGCCGCGGCCGCTTCTGCCTTGCTGACTAGGTCACCGGCAAAGTTCATCACATGGAAGATGTGATTCTGCTCGACCGTACCTTCAATCAGGCTGGCACCCGGGCCACGGGCGAAGATGGCAACGTCTTCACCGGCGTGGGTTTCGCTTCCCAGTGGTACCAGGGCTTCCTGGTGGAAACCGGCGCTCTGGGTGTCGATGTAGTTCAGGTCGACACGGCCAGGCTCGGCGGCGTAGTTGTAACGCTCATCGCCGCCGGTTTCCAGCGAGCCAAAGCCCAGACCGTTGGCATAGCCAACAGTGGTGTATGGCATGCCGTTGGCATCGGTAGAGTTGGTCACTGAGGGCTGACCGTTTGAGTCGTTGCTCTTCACTAGCCCCAGGATTGGGTTACCACGGGTTGGATAGCCTGCGATGGTGAACACATGGCTGTGATCGGCCGTGACCATGAGCAGGGTATCGTTAGCCGAGGTCTTCTCCATGGCCACACGCACCGCCTCAGACAGGGCGATAGTGTCGTGCAGGGCACGGGCCGCGTTACCGGCATGGTGAGCGTGGTCGATACGACCCGCTTCGACGATCAGCACGAAGCCTTTGTCGTTCTTGCTCAGGATGTCGATACTCTTAGCCGTCATCTCGGCCAGTGAAGGCTCGCCTTCGACGCCATCTTCGACTCTGTCATAGTCATATTCCATGTGAGACGAGTTGAATAGACCCAGAGCGTGCTCTGTGGTGTTGGTGTCCATGGCCAGGAAGCCGTCACGGTCGGTGACATAGGCGGCGTTAGGATACTGCGCCATCCATTCGGCGGTCAGGTCGCGACCATCTGCACGCTTACCCGATTTACCCTCAGGATCCACTGTGGTGTTAGGGATGAAGGCGCGGCGACCGCCACCCATGACCACGTTGATCCCCTTACCGTCGTTGAAGTCCAGCATCTGAGCGGCGATATCTTTACAGCCGTTGGCAACGGCTTCGGCCGGCAGGTTGCTGTCTGCTTCCCAGTTACGCTCTGGCACATGGGCATAGGTTGCCGCAGGTGTGGCGTGGGTAATACGGGCGGTCGAGACTACGCCGGTAGACATGCCCGCCATCGCGGCCAGTTCCAATGATGTCACCAGATCCTGGCCTGTGGTCGATGAACACACGCCGCGCTCGACGCCCTCGGCCTGTGAGATCACGCCAACGTCTGTCTTCACACCTGTGACCATGGCGGTCATGGTGCCGGCAGAGTCTGGGGTTTGACCATCGACGTTATAGGTCTTAGCCAGGCCAAGATGCGGCAGGGTCTCGAAAGCGAGTGAGTTCTCTTCACCAGTTTGGCCCTTGAGCTGACCGTCTAAGATGCGCGCCGCCGTTACCGTGGATACGCCCATGCCGTCGCCGACGAACAGTATGATGTTCTTGGCGGCGCCCGCCTCGTTGTTCTTGCTCATGCCCGCGGCCTTAGTGACGCGGTTCTGACCGTCGATATACCACTGGTTGACGCCAGTCCAGTCTTTACCGTTAGTGCCGTTGCTACCGTCGGTACCTGGCGTGCCGGCTGCGCCATCTTTGCCGTTGTCACCGTCGCTACCACAAGCCGCTAGGCCGAGAATGGCTGCTACTGACAGTACAAGTAGTTTCTTATTCATTTTGCTGCTCCCAATTAATACTTAGTACCGCCAAGCGCTTGGGCTTGGTTGATGATGTGGAAAATGACGTTCTGTTCCATCACGCCCTGTACCAGGTTTGCGCCTGGGCCCGTGGCGTGCAGGCTGATATCTTCACCTGCGTGTGTCTCGCTACCCATAGGGATAAGAGACTGCTGCATGAAGTCTTTGTCTTGGGTATCGACTGAAGATAGGTCGTCACGATTACCCACAACGGCGCCAGGACCATTGGTGTAACCTAGGGTGGTGTATGGCTTACCATCCAATGCGGTCGAAACGCTGCCGTCTACGCCATGTACCAGACCAAGGATTGGGTTACCACGCTTTGGATAACCCGCGATGGTGAACACGTGGCTGTGGTCGGCGGTAACCAGGATAAGTGTCTCTTCCGGGTCGGTGTTTTCTACCGCGGCCTTGACGGCGTTAGACAGCTCGACGGCATCAGCCAGGGCGCGCTTGGCGTTGCCCGCGTGGTGACCGTGGTCGATACGACCCGACTCGACGATCAGCAGGTAGCCATTGTCGTTCTTCTTCAACATCTCGATAGATTTCGCTGTCATCTCGGTCAGCGAAGGCTCGCCGCCCACATCATCGGCGCGATCGGCCTCATATTCCATGTGAGATGAGTTAAACAGGCCCAGCAGGTGGTCTGTGGCGGCAACATCGATAGCGTCGAACTCTTCGCTGTTCCACACATAGGCGGCGTTGTCGAAGTTCTCGACCCAGGCCTTGGTCAGATCCAGGCCATCCTTACGCTTACCCTTCTTGTTCTCACCATCGGTCACGGTTTCAGGGATGAAGGCGCGGCGACCGCCACCCAGGGCGACCGTTAGGGCGTTGTCCTTGTCACGCATCACCATCTGATAGGCGATATCTTTACACTCGTTGGCAACCGCCTCGGCTGGCAGGTTGCTGTCTGCTTCCCAGTTACGCTCAGGGCTGTTGGCATAGGTAGCCGCCGGCGTGGCGTGGGTGATACGGGCGGTAGAGACCACACCGGTAGACAGGCCTTTGGCATTGGCCAGATCCACTAGGGTGACCAGCTCATTGCCTTTAGATGACAGGCAGTTGCCACGCAGTGATTGCTCAGAGACTGAGAGTACACCGGCCTTAGACTTAACACCTGTGGCGATGGCTGTCATGGTGCCGGCGCTATCTGGGGTCTGTTGGTTAGTGTTGTAGGTCTTGACTAGGGCGGTATGATCGAACTTCTCGAAGCTTAGGAAGTTCTCTTCACCACCCTGGTTACCGGCCAGCTGCTGGCCCTGGTAGATACGCGCGGCGGTCAGGGTAGAGATCCCCATGCCATCGCCCACAAATAGAATGACGTTTTTGGCCTTTGCTTTGGTTTCTAGTGTGGCCTTGTTTGACACCCGCTCGGCACTTTCCTTATACCAATGGCTGTCTGTCTGAACGCTGGGTAACACGGCGCTGTTGGCGGCCATGGTTACTAGGCTGCAAGAGATCAACGCAGCTAATCTTTTTATCATCATCACTTTCATCATCCGTATTGGGTTGAAGTAAATTGTTCGCTATTTGAGATAAAGCGGCCTGATTGTCAGGTATCCAGATGACAGAATTGGTGAATTAAGATTGCAGTTATATGAAGCTAAGAAGTCGAAACCCTTTTTATGTCTGAGTTAACTTGGTGCACGGGGCACTAAATTAGTGAGTCTTGTGTCGATGGCTTGTTTTTAATTGTCTGTTTTATATAGATTTAGTTTGTTGGTCTGTTTCTTGTAACGCTTTCGTCTGAGTCTATCAGGGAGAGCACAAATGAAATATTACAGTCGACGCTTTATTAAACCCGAACATTTAAATCCGGCTAATGCATTGTTTGGCGGACAGCTTTTAAGTTGGATAGATGAGGAGGCGGCCATCTTCGCGGCCTGTCAGATGAACAGCCAAAGCATAGTCACCAAGATCATCTCGGAAATCAACTTCATGACGCCGGCGCGTCAGGGGGATGTGATCGAATTTGGCCTAGCGCTGATCAGCGCCGGGGTCAGTTCCATCACAGTCTGCTGTGAGGTGCGCAACAAGGTGACCCGGCTACCCGTGGTGACCATAGACAAGATGATCTTCGTTAACGTGGATGAAAACGGTCTGCCTAAGCCCCATGGGATGAGGGCTAATGCTGCTTAATAGTGCTGCTGGCTGAGCTAGAGAATAAAAAAGAGGGCGGACATGCCCTCTTTATCTTTAGCTAAAGGGGCCACTAAGGCCCATGCCGATTTAATTTTCTTTGCTGAGATCTTCTTTAACCGATTTAACCGCGTCGCGCGATGCGTGACCAATTGCCTTGGTG
Source organism: Shewanella sp. cp20 (assembly GCF_000832025.1). NCBI lineage: Bacteria > Pseudomonadati > Pseudomonadota > Gammaproteobacteria > Alteromonadales > Shewanellaceae > Shewanella > Shewanella sp. cp20. The sequence goes on from NZ_JPII01000029.1 coordinate 112,369, forward strand.
GTGTCTCGGGTGGCGTGGCCGATATCTGTGGTCACTTCCTTGGTGGTGCTACCTATGGTGCGACCGGCTTCTTTAAGATCGGCGCAGGCGCTGAGGGCGCCAAGGATCATAACCGCGCTAATAATTTTTTTCATAATGATCTCATGTTGACGAAAGTTGTCACATTTTAACCCGTTAGCCCGGTAAGCGAAAGCCTCCACCCTTGGAGGCCTTCTAGCCTCTAGTGCAGCTTGAGGTGAGGGTGGATGATACGGCTGATCCCCTTGGCGAACATCAGTAGGCTGCCCTTAAAGATCCCATGAAGTTCAATCAGATGGCGCCGGTAGAGTGAGGTATAGACGAACCTGGCTATCTTGCCCTCGACCAGGACGCCGCCACCGATGAAGGACATCAGGTTACCCACGGTATGGAACTTGGACAGGTTCACCAGGGAGCCGAGATCTTTGTAGAGATACTCCTTGCTGGGCGCCTGGCCGGCTAACATCAGACCTATGTTGTCGGCCGTCATCAGTGCCATCTGCCGCGCCGACTGCCCCCTGGGCGGCACCCAGGAACCATCGGGTTGCGGGCAGGCGGCGCAGTCGCCGATGGCGAAGATGTGGGGATCCCGGGTGGTCTGCATGTTGGGCTTAACCATCACTTGGTTGATCTGATTGCTCTCTAACCCGCCAATCTCACGCATAAAGTCGGGGGCTTTTACGCCGGTCGACCAGATGGTCATGTCGCTGGCGATGATCTGCCCATCTGTGGTGTGCAGGGCATTCTCATCGACCCTATCGATGCGGGTGCCTGTCATCACCCTGACGCCTATCTGATTGAGCTGGGTCGTCACCGCCTGGGAGATCTCCTGCTTCTCCACCTTAGGTAAAATGCGTGAGTCGGCCTCGATCAGGGTCACCTCCAGCAGGCTGGTGTCTATCTTGTAGCCGAAGCCACTGAGCTGCTCGACCGCGTGGTGCATCTCGGCCGACATCTCGACGCCGGTCGCGCCCGCGCCAACGACGGCTATCTTGATCTTGTCGTCCAGCTGGTGGTGGCTGGCATAGCGCATGAACTTGTTCAGCAGCATGGTACGGATCTGCATCGCCTGCTGGGTGTTATCGAGAAACACGCAGTGCTCCCTGACGCCGGGGATGTTAAAGTCGTTGGCGATACTGCCGATGGCCAGCACCAGATAGTCGTAGTCTATGCGGCGGGCGGGCAGGAGTTCGTTGTCCTTGTCGTCTAAGATGGGCGCCAGGATCACCTGCTTATGTTCTCGGTCGATATCTGTCATCGCCCCCTGCTGAAAATGGTAGCCGTGGGCGGCGGCATGGCTGCGGTAGCTGATGGCGTCTATGCCGATATCCAGTGCCCCGGTGGCGACCTCATGGAGCAGGGGTTTCCAGATGTGGCTGTCGGCGCAGTCGATAAGGGTGATCTTGGCCTTGCCCTTACGTCCCAGTTTACGACCTAACTTAGTCGCTATCTCCATTCCACCCGCACCACCGCCGACGATGACGATATTGGCCACTGCACCCATGAGGCTATTGCTCCTATATTCTGCTTAAGTTGATGATTGGCTGGCATTGTTCTGCCAGCAGAATTGTCTCGGTTGGAGAAAAGTGTAAGCTTGAGCCGATATTTTGACAATTAGCCTAAGTTGGCGAGATTAAGTGGGTGAAATAGGTAGTTTTTGCCTTTAACTATTTGTTTTGTAGTTTATTGTGATTTTGCTTTTTGCGGTTTAAGTCGGCGTGCATCACATTTTTGCGCGTCGTAAATGTGATCTGGATTGTTTTGTGAGCAGAAAAGTGTGAGCCAGATCGGGTGGCGATCTGGCTCCTTTAGCTTTGGTTGAGTCGGCGACTAGGCGAGTTTGGCGAGTCGCTGACGATAGTCATCGATCAGGTGCGTCATGATCTCCTGCACCGAGCTGTCTTTGGTGGCATCGTCCATAAAGATCTTAAAGGTGACCAAGATATGGCCATCATTTTTCAGTCGGTCACTCTGCATCGAGAAGTAGGCGCTCTCGCCATCGGCTTCCCTGACGATAAAGCCGTCATGTTCGAAGATGCGGTGGCCGGATCTGTCGTGCCACTTGGTGATGCGATTCAGGCCAATTTCGCATGACTGATTGAATTCGATATGGTTTTGCCAGGTGGTTGGGTGGGCGGGATCCTTAATATGCGGGCATCTGACTGTATAGTTATAGACATGAGAAATGGCTGTCATAAATTACCTTCCTGATTATGGATACAAGGGCCATCATAGGCACTGCATTTCTTTAGGGTCAACAACTATTCGCCTAGTTTGTACCGATTTAGCCGGCCATGGGAGAAGACCCTTGACCTGTTGTAGCACGATAAGAACGGCCATAACCTTGTGCTGTGTCTCATTTTTACGCCCATTTTGCCATCTGCTTAATAAAGCATCAGCTAATAGACAAGTTGCGGACGTTCAGGTGGGGCTAGTTAACATTTACCCTGAGCAAATCTCACTGCACCCTGGCGATAACGCAAGTTGAAAAATATAGAAAATGCCAAATGAGTCAGATAATTGCCCTTGCTATTCCTGGTGAAAGTATTAGCTTGTTACTAACATGATAAGCAGTTGTAAATGACGCTGCCGTCATTCACATCTGTCTGCCGTCTGATCAAAGTTATCCATGAATTGTCGCTTGGCGCTATGGAGGCCCAAATGCTTGGTAGAAACACCTCAATTCTCTCTCGACTCACCCTATTTAGCGCGGCCTTGATGCTGCTGGCCTGTGGCAAGGCGCCGGCTCCCGGGCCAGCCATAATGCCCAGCGTCGTGGTTAATACCGCTCAGGTAAAGGAGATCCGCGCCAAGACGGAGATCGTCGGCCGTACCCGGGCATCGGAAGATGTGGTGATCAAGTCGCAGATCCAGGGCCAGCTGTTAAAGCGTAATTTTGTCGAGGGTGACGATATCGAGGCGGGTGCGCTGCTGTTTGAGATCGATCCCTCCACCTTCGAAGCCGAACTGGCGCAGCAACAGGCGGTGCTCAAGCAGGCCATCGCCTCGCGGGATGTGGCGGTGATGAACTGGGAGCGTGGTCGTCGCCTGTTACCCGACGGCATGATAAGCGCCCAGGATATGGATGAACTCACCAGTCGCAAGTTGACCACGGCCGCCGGGGTGGTGCAGGCCGAGGCCGCGGTCAAGGCCGCCGAACTGCAGCTGAGTTATACCAAGGTTTATGCGCCCATCTCGGGCCGCATCAGTGGTGCCAAGGTGAGCCAGGGGGATATCATCACGCCTCAGTCTGAGCTCGCCAGCCTGGTACAGCTACAGCCCATGTGGGTCAATTTCCAGGTTGCCGAGAAGACCATCATCTCCGCCAAACAGAATTTTGCCAAGGCCGCCAAACATGATGTGGAGCTCTCGGATATCCTGATCCGTTTGCGTCTGCCCAACGGCACCATGTTTGACGAGACAGGCTATATCGACTTTATCAGCAACCGGGTCGACGCCGCCACCGGCACCCTGGAGCTCAGAGCCACCTTCAAGAATGAGAGTAAGCTGATGCTGCCTGGCCTGTTTGTCACCCTGGTCATCGAGTCGCCCGTTAGCGAGCAGGCTATCTTGATCCCACAGGCTGCGGTGCAGGAAGATCAGCAAGGGCGCTTCGTCATGGTGGTCGATAAGGAGAACAAGGTACAGAAGCGGGTGGTCGAGCTGGGCGACAGGTTCGGTGTCGACTGGCGCGTGCTCAGTGGCCTCGATGAGGGGGAGCGTATCGTGGTGGATGGTCTGCAGAAGATCCGTCCGGGTATCGAGGTAAAGGCGGTCGAGCAGCAGGCGGTGCCTTTCCAAGAAGCTAACGATGCCTAATCGGGGGTCATTATGATCAGTGAATTTTTTATTCATAGGCCGAAATTTGCCTTCGTCATCTCGACCGTACTTACCCTGGTGGGCTTGATCTCTATCCCCATCTTGTCGGTGGCCGAGTTTCCCGAGATTGCGCCGCCTCAGGTAAGCGTCAGCACCAGCTACTCGGGGGCCAGTGCCGATATCGTCAAGGACACCATAGCCCAGCCCATAGAGGCGGAGGTCAACGGCGTCGAGGGCATGCTCTACATGCAGTCAAAGAGCGCCAACGACGGTAGCTACTCCCTCAACGTCACCTTCGATGTGGGCACAGACGCCGACATGGCTCAGGTGAAGGTGCAAAACCGGGTGCAGCAGGCGATGCCCAGGCTGCCCGAGGAGGTAAAACGCCAGGGGGTCAAGGTCGAGAAGCAGAGCCCTAACATCCTCATGGTGGTCAATCTGGTTTCCCCCAATGAGACCTTCGATTCCCTGTTTATTACCAACTATGCCGGCCTGAATGTGAAAGATGCCCTGGCGCGGCAGAATGGGGTCTCTAAGGTGCAGGTGATCGGTGCGCTGGATTACGCCATACGTATCTGGCTCGATCCTAACCAGATGGCCAGCTTCGGCGTGACGGCCAACGATGTCATTGCCGCCTTGAGAGAGCAAAATATTCAGGTGGCCGCCGGACGTATCGGCGCTGCGCCGGTGCAGCCGGATCAGCAGTTTCAATATACCCTGCAGACCAAGGGGCGCCTGAAGGATCCCGAAGAGTTTGGTCGGGTGATGATCCGCGCCAATTCAGATGGCTCTAAGGTGATCGTCTCGGATGTCGCCAGAGTCGAGCTGGGCTCCCAGACCTATGATGCCCAGGGTAAGTTGAACAACAAGCCGTCGGCCATCATCTCCATCTATCAGGCGCCGGACGCCAATGCGTTAGAGGTCGCCAAGGCGGTCAAGGCAGAGATGGAAAACCTCGCCAGCCGCTTCCCGGACGATCTCGAATATAAGGTGCTCTATGACACCACGGAATTTGTCGAGACCTCTATAACCGAGGTGGTACAGACCCTGTTTATCTCCATCGCCCTGGTGGTGTTTGTGGTCTACATCTTCCTGCAGGATGCGCGCTCGACCTTAGTGCCGGGGATCGCCATTCCCGTCTCCCTGATAGGTACCTTTGCCTTCTTGCTGCTGTTTGGCATGAGCATCAATACCGTCTCCCTGTTCGCCCTGATCCTGGCTATCGGTATCGTGGTGGATGACGCCATCGTGGTGGTGGAGAATGTCACCCGCCTGATGGAAGACGAAGGCTTGTCGCCTACCGAGGCTACCTCTAAGGCGATGAAAGAGGTGACTGGGCCCGTTATCGCCACCACCCTGGTGCTGCTGGCGGTGTTCGCGCCCACGGCGGTGATGCCGGGGATCACGGGGCAGATGTATGCCCAGTTCTCTGTGACCATCTGTATCTCTGTGCTCATCTCCTCGGTCAATGCCTTGACCCTGAGTCCAGCGCTTTGCGCCTCCTTGTTGAAGCCGCCCAAGAAACACACCAAGGGTTTCCACTATCTGTTTAACACCTATTTTGAGCGCTTTACCGGTCGTTACATGAAGCTGGTCTCCTCCCTGGTGCGTAAGTTGGTGCTGGTGGGCATAGCCTATGCCTGTCTTATCGGCGTAACTGGTGGCATTGCCAAGATTCTGCCGTCAGGCTTCGTGCCCATGGAGGATAAGAAGGCCTTCATGGTGGATATTCAGCTGCCCGATGGTGCCTCGCTCAACCGTACCGAAGAGGTGATGCGGGATCTGGTGAAGCTCACCCTGGAAGAGCCTGGGGTAGAGAACGTCATCCATGCCAGCGGCTTCAGTATTCTGACCGGCTCAGTCTCCTCCAATGGTGGCCTGATGATCGTGACCCTGTCGACCTGGGATGAGCGCGACTCACCCGACATGGTGGAGGCGGCTATCGTCGCCAAGTTGCAGGCCAAGTATGCCGCCAACCCGTCGGTGAAGGCGATGGCCTTCTCCCTGCCGCCTATTCCTGGCGTGGGCAGCGTCGGCGGTTTCGAGTTTGTGCTGCAAGACACCCAGGGGCGTTCGCCCCAGGAGCTCGCCTCTGTGATGCGCGCCTTGATCATGAAGGCCAACGAACAGACGGAAATCGCCATGGCCTTTAGTAATTTCCGTGCCGATGTGCCGCAGATGTATGTGGATGTGGACAGAGACAAGGCCAAGGCCCTGGGGATCTCGCTAAACGAGATCTTCTCCACCATGCAGACCATGCTTGGCTCCATGTATGTCAACGATTTCAACCGCTTCGGTAAGGTGTTTAGGGTAATACTCCAGGCCGAAGGGGAGTTTCGTAATTCCGACAAGGATATCGCCAGCTTCTATGTGCGCTCCGCCAGTGGCGAGATGGTGCCCCTGAGCACCCTGGTCAAGGTCACGCCGATTCTAGGGCCCGATGTGATGAACAGCTATAACATGTTCAGCTCGACCACTATCAACGGCTTCCCTGCGCCAGGCTTTAGTTCGGGCGATGCCATCGCCGCTATGGAGCGGGCGGCGGATGAGACACTGCCGGCGGGCTATAAGTTTGAATGGACGGGGCAGACCTATCAGGAGATCAAGGCCGGTAACTTAGCGCCGTTGATTTTCGGTCTGGCATTGATCTTTACCTATCTCTTCCTGGTAGCCCAGTATGAGAGTTGGAGCATTCCGTTCGCGGTGATGTTGGCGGTGCCCATCGCCATCCTGGGGGCCTTCCTCAACATACTATTGGTGGGGAGCGAACTGAATCTGTATGCCCAGATAGGCCTGGTGCTGCTGATCGGTTTGGCCTGTAAGAACGCCATCCTGATCGTCGAGTTTGCCAAGCAGCTCAGGGAGGAGGGCAAGAGCATACTGGAGGCGGCTGAAACCGCCGCGCGCCTGCGTTTTCGCGCCGTGCTGATGACCGCCTTCTCCTTCCTGCTGGGGGTCTTGCCGCTGGTTATCGCAACGGGTGCCGGCGCGGGAAGCCGCCGCGCCCTGGGTTATTCCGTCTTCGGTGGCATGATGGCGGCGACTTTGGTGGGTACTCTCTTAGTGCCTGTGTTTTACGTCATCATGCAGAAGCTGCGTGAACGTATGAAGGGGGCGTCTGCCTAGGCGGCCTAACTCAGTCGCTGTGTGAAAAGTCAAAGGCTCCTTGTCCAGTAATGGGCAAGGAGCCTTTTGTCGCTAGCTGAATCTTTGCAGGGAAAAAGCGAGCTGCCACCATTTTATAACACATGTATCCTTTCGGACTAGTCCTAAAGTGTGACGCGTGTGAGATTGTTGGTGCAAAGTGCTAGCAGCTAGACAAAATTCTTGTGAAAGATATGTTTTTGCCAGGTAAATTAGTGAAATCGATTGTTTGCCCTTGGCAAACGCGAGACGAAAAAAGGCCCACCTGAGGTGGGCCTTTGGGAATTTCTACTTGCAGGGAGAAATTCGAAACTTATGCGGCGAGTCTATAGCGCGTTGGTAAAGATCTGGCAGATCTCTTCGTGCGTCGCCTGTTTAGGGTTAGTCAGGCCACAGGCATCTTTCAATGCGTTGTCGGCCAGCGTTGGGATATCTTCTGCCTTAACGCCCAGTGTGGTGAGGTTTTCAGGGATCTCCACCGCAACAGACAGTGCCTTGATTGCTTCGATGGCGGCGTTTGCACCTTGCTCATCTGTCATTGCGCTGACATCGACACCCATGGCCTTGGCAACATCCTTTAGACGCGGCGCAGCAACTTGTGCGTTGTAGGCCTGAACGTGCGGCAGCAGCAGGGCGTTACAGACGCCGTGTGGTAGGTCGTAGAAACCGCCTAGCTGGTGCGCCATGGCGTGAACATAACCTAGGCTTGCGTTGTTGAAGGCCATACCCGCCAGGAACTGGGCGTAAGCCATCTGGTCGCGTGCCTCAAGGCTCTGACCGTTTTCAACCGCTTCGACCAGATTACCTTTGATAAGCTCGATCGCCTTGATGGCACAGGCATCGGTAATAGGGTTAGCCGCGATAGAAACATAGGCCTCGACCGCGTGTGTCAGCGCGTCCATACCGGTTGCCGCAGTCAGGCCGGCAGGCTTGAGTAGCATCAGCTCTGGGTCGTTAACCGACAGGATAGGGGTCGTGTGCTTGTCCACGATCGCCATCTTGATGTGGCGAGCCTCGTCTGTGATGATGCAGAAGCGGGTCATCTCACTGGCGGTACCGGCAGTGGTGTTGATGGCGACTAATGGAAGCTGTGGCTTAGCCGACATATCCAGACCTTCATAGTCCTTGATGCTACCGCCGTTAGTGGCAACCAGGGCGATACCCTTGGCGCAGTCGTGTGGCGAGCCGCCACCCAGTGAAACCACGAAGTCACAGTCGTTCGCCTTGAGCAGTTCGAGGCCCGCTTCCACGTTACCCACTGTTGGGTTAGGTTGCACGCCGTCAAACACAGTCGATGTGATGCCCGCCGCGCCAAACTTCTCGACGATCTGACCAACCAGACCAATCTCGACCAGTGGCTTGTCGGTAACGATCAGCGCTCGCTGAAAGCCTAAGGTTTTAATATCACCAATTGCGTCGTCAACAGCATTTTGTCCTAATACGTTGACTGATGGGATAAAAAATTTAGCAGCCATAAAATCACCTTTTTTATGCTTAAAGTTAAAAGTTGTTATCTTTTCTGGTAACTAAAGTACCAATGCGGTTATCGCAAAGGTGTGATCTGCCTCATAAATAGCATCTGTCCAGTCGAAAGCATGGCAAAAACTTAGATCAATACGACTAAATTTGTAAATTTATGACAAATACGAAATTTGACTGATTTTCAATTTCGAAAATCTATCACGGCGACTTTCATCATGTGAAACTCATTCAGATAAACCAAACCACCCGATCATCATCTGTTTGATTTTTGTGCATCGCTTTAGGTCGGTTGCACAATATTTGTGCGGCGCCCAGTCTTTATCAGCGGCCGCTCTGTCTGGCTTGCTCCCTGGCCTGGCCTTAAGCGTGAAGTGTTAAGTGGCTAATTATTATAGATAAATAGAGTTCATCTGATTGACATAAATCTGTCGTCAAGCTGTTACCTGTGCTTGGCATGTTTACTGCTCAAGGAATTAGGGCTGTTTGACTGACTGGCAGGGACAGGGCGATGGGCTTAGAGAAGGGCTTAGAAAAGTTACTCTATTTGCAGGGCGTAGGTGCCAGCTATAGCGACTACTCGGGCCGCATGGTGCACCATAGTCAGGCCGAGCGCCTCGGCATACTGGCCTGCCTGCTGGCTAATTGTACCCAGCCTGAATTTAACCTGGATGATCTCAGCCCAGATGCTTTTGTCGCCGCCAACGGCGAGGCGATTGCAGAGCGCAACTTCGCCCTCGACGCCGCGCCCTGGCAACGACCGCTCGCGGCGTTTCAATTTGCCTGTCTGACGGCGCCAAGCTTTATATTATCTCTACCCAGCGAGATGCAGCGCGATCTTAGGGTGCGTATCGTCACCGAGGGCGGTGCCCAGCTCGAGATGACTATCCCCTTCTCGGCGCTGGAGCGGGTCGGCGACTATTATGACGAGCCGCATCTCTATTACCGTTACCGGGTATCGGTCGCGCCTTATCTGGCACGGGGGCAATCTCTGCCCATGGGCTATCACAAGTTGTGGGTTGGCTTTAGTAAAGGCACGGGCGAGGCCAACACGAACACCAACGCAAACACCAACGCAAACACGCAAGCCAAGGTCATCGACTGGCAAGCCGAGGGGCATCAGGGGATCTGGCTACTGGCACCGCCCAAGGCCAAGCAGCTGCGGGAGACGGATAAACTCTGGGGAGTGAGCATCGCCCTCTATAGCCTGCGCAGCGACAGCCAGTGGGGGATAGGGGACTTTGGCGATCTGGGGGCGTTGATCGCCTGGTTGGCTGGCTATGGCTGTGACTTCATTCAGCTCAATCCGCTTCATGCCCTGGGTGACCCCTTTAATCAGGAAGAGGCCTATATCAGCCCCTATAGCCCGAGCGACAGACGCCGTCTGAACCCCCTCTATATTCATATCGAGCAGGTAGCAGAAGCCGAAGAGATAGCGCCGCTGCGGCAAACACTCGCGCTGGAGCGCGAGCGGCTAAATCGCGACAACTGGCTCGATTATCCCAAGTTGACCCGGCTCAAGTATCGTCTCTTTACCGCCCTTTATCAGGTGTTTAGTCGTGATGTGCTGGGCAGCGGTGGGGCGCGGGAGCAGGCATTTTTGAAATTTGTCGCCCAGGAGGGGGAGGCGCTGAGCCGTTTTTGCCAGTTCGAGGCAGACAAGGCCGCGGCCCAGGGAGAAGCGCTGGCCGCCGATCCCCAGTTGCATCAGTACCTGCAGTTTGTCGCCCATGAGCAGCTGCTCGATTGTCAGCATAGGGCGCTCGCGGCGGGCATGAGCATAGGCCTTATCGGCGACATGGCGGTGGGCGCGCGCGGCGATGGCGCCGAAGTCCACCACAATCAAGGCTGCTACTGCCAGAATGCCAGCATAGGTGCGCCGCCCGATGACTTTGCGCCAAAGGGGCAGAACTGGGGGCTGACGCCACCGGATCCCATCGCCATGGCTCAGTCTGGATTTAGCCATTTCATCGGCCTCATTCGCAGCAACATGCGTTACTACGGTGCGCTGAGACTCGACCATGTGATGGCGTTGCTACGTCTGTGGTGGTGGCCGAGTGAATCCGAAAATGCGTCCGGGGCTTATGTCTACTACCCCATAGACACGCTGCTGGCGATCGTGCGCCTTGAGAGTATGCGCGGTAACTGTGTGGTGATCGGCGAAGATCTCGGCATAGTGCCGGACGAGGTACGCGCCAAACTCAGCGACGGCGGCATCTATGCCAATGAACTCTTCTACTTCTGTAAACAGGGCGAAACCTTCAAGTCACCAAAGGAGCACAGGCGCGACAGCCTGATGATGCTGGCCAACCACGACGTGCCGACGCTGCTGGCCTGGTGGAGTCAAAGCGATCTGCATCTCAAGCGCCAGCTCGAGCTCATCGACAGCGATGAGGCGCTGGAGCAAGCCCTCGAGCGGCGCGACGGCGAGCGTCAGCAGCTACTGGCCTGGCTCGAGGCCAACGGCGAAGCGGGCTCGCTGGAAGACGACTATCTGCAGCTGCTAAGTGGCTGGGTGGCGGTGGCGGCGCGCTCCAATTCACGTCTCTTTAGCGTTCAACTGGCGGATCTCTGCTGCGAGCGACACGGGGTCAATATCCCCGGGACTTGGCAGGAATACGCCAACTGGCAGCGACGACTGCCCTATAGCCTGACCAGCCTGAGACAGTCGCCATCGATCAAACGCCTGCTGCGACGCATCGTCGAGGGGCGCAGCTCGGCCGAGGCCAGCGACCAATATTGCCGGGCAGGCGATTGCCATCGTCAGCCTATTTTTAGTCGATAACAGACCTATGACACAGACAAGCAAAGGGATAACCAGATGACTAAGCCTAAATCAGAGACTAAGCCTAAATCAGTGACTGTGCCTAAACCAGTGATTGCACCTACTCCACTGATTGCACCAAGCGAAATTGAGGCTCTGCTGGCTGCCGACTATGTGGATATCTTCGCCTTGCTCGGTATGCACGCCATTGAGGTTGCCGCCGCGACTAAATCAGGCAAAAGCATCAAGGATGCCAAGGCTGTGAACCTGGTTAAACGTCTGGTGGTGCGCTGTTTTCTGCCTGGGGCCGAGCGTGTCGAGCTGATCGCCGCCCAAGATGGCCGCAAGGTGGCCGAGCTGGATAAGTGCCATGAGGCGGGGATATTCGCCGGGCTGGCCGGGCGCCGCATCAATCCTTTCGAGTATCGCCTGCGGGTGCATTATCCCAGTTGCACCGAGGAGGTCAATGACCCCTATCAGTATGCCAGCCTGCTGAGCGAGGAGGCGCTGTACCTGTTTAGCGAGGGGCGTCAGGAGCAGGCCTACCGCTTCATGGGCGCCAACTGGCGTGAGGTGGATGGGATCTGCGGCGTGCAGTTTTGTGTCTGGGCGCCGAATGCAAAGCGGGTATCGTTGGTGCATGATGCCATCGACTGGGACGGCAGACGGCATGTGATGCGCCAGCATCCGGCCAATGGCGTGTGGGAGATCTTCATTCCGCAGATGAAGGCGCTGACCCATTATAAATATGAGATTGTTACCCAAGCGGGCGAGCGACTGCTTAAGGCGGATCCCTTTGGCCGCGCCATGCAAGGTGCCCCGGGGAACGCCTCTATCGTGCCGCCCCAACTCGAATATGCCTGGCAGGACAAGTCCTGGCTGGCGAAGCGGGCCAAGCAGACCTGGCACAATCAGCCCGTCTCCATCTATGAGGTCCATCTGGGTTCCTGGCGTCGCCAGGGGGAAAATGGCGAGCAGTATCTCAGTTATCGTCAGCTCATCGATCAGCTGATCCCCTATGTGGTGGAGATGGGCTACACCCATCTGCAGCTGATGCCACTGAGCGAATACCCCTTCGACGGCTCCTGGGGCTATCAACCCGTGGGACTCTATGCGCCGACCCACAGATTCGGTCAGCCCCATGAACTCAAGGCCTTCGTCGATGCCTGCCATCAGGCCGGGGTCGGGGTGATCCTCGACTGGGTGGCGGCGCACTTCCCCAAGGATCCCCATGGGCTGACCCGTTTCGACGGCTCCTGCCTCTATGAACATCAAGATCCCCGTCAGGGCGAGCACCCCGACTGGGACACGCTTATCTATAACTACGGCCGCGGCGAGGTGCACAGCTATCTGCTCAGCAATGCTCACTACTGGCTGCAGGAGTTTCATCTGGATGGCCTGCGCCTGGACGCCGTCTCCTCCATGCTCTATCTCGACTACAGCCGCGAGCCCCATGAGTGGCTACCCAACGCTCACGGCGGGCGCGAGAATCTCGATGCCATCGCCTTCTTGCAGGATCTCAACAGCCGTCTCTACCAGGGCTTTCCTGGCATCATGATGATCGCCGAGGAGTCGACCGCCTGGCCCGGCGTCACCAAACGGGTCGATGAGGGCGGCCTGGGCTTCGGTTTTAAGTGGAACATGGGCTGGATGAACGACAGTCTCAGCTATATCCGCCGGGATCCTATCTATCGCAGCCATCATCACAACGAGCTGACCTTCAGCCTGATGTACTGCTTCACCGAGCAGTTTATCCTCTCCCTCAGCCACGACGAGGTGGTGCACGGCAAGGGGTCTTTGTTGCATAAGATCCCCGGCGACGACTGGCAGAAGTTTGCGACCCTGAGGGCCTATCTCGGTTTCATGTGGGGCCATCCCGGCAAGAAGCTGCTTTTCATGGGGGCAGACTTTGCCCAGCGCGACGAGTGGGATCACCAGCATAGCCTCGACTGGCACCTGCTAGCCTTCGCGCCTCATCAGGGGATGCAGCGCTGGGTGAAAGATCTCAACAGCCTCTACCGACAGAGCGTGGCCCTCTATGGCGACGACCATCATGGCGAGGGATTTAACTGGCTCGATTGCGACAACGCCAGCGCCGGGGTACTGAGCTTTATCCGCCGGAGCGGCGACAAGCAGCTGATCTTTATCGTTAACATGACACCAGAAGTCTACCGCGAGTTTCGTATCGGTCTGCCTCAGCCTGGGCGATACCGTGAACGCCTCAACAGCGACAGCCACTACTATGGCGGCAGCGACGTGGGCAATCAGGGGATGATCCAGACCCAGGCGCAGCCCTATCAGGGCCAGGCCCAGAGCGCCTGCATCAGCGTGCCGCCCTTGGCCTGCCTAGTACTGGAACAGGTGCAGGAACTGGATGAGCGCCGCCCATGCGACTGACCCACGGCAAGCCTTATCCACTCGGGGCCACCTTAGATAGCGAGGGGGTGAACTTCGCGCTGTTTTCCGCCCATGCCAGCGCCGTCTACCTGTGTCTGTTCGACGAGGAGGAGCGGGAAGTCGCCAGGCTAAGGCTAGAGCGACAGTCTCAGCAGATCTGGCATGGCCATGTGTCTGGCCTCAAGGCGGGGTGCTGCTACGGTTATCGGGTCGACGGGCCCTATCAGCCGCTGATCGGCCACAGGTTTAATGTCAACAAGCTGCTGATCGACCCTTATGCCAAGCGCTTGACCGGCGGGATAAGCGATCATGATTCTCACTATGGCTATCGCTTCGGTCACGAGCAGGAGGATCTGAGCTTCTGCGAGCTGGATAACGCCGATTTCATGCCCAAGTGCGTGGTGGTGGATCTCGAAACCCTTAGGCCCATAACGCCCCTGGTGAATCCCTTTGACCAGAGTGACAGCCCGCTATCGCTGCGCCGCAGCGCTATCTACGAGCTGCATGTGAAGGGCTTTAGTCAGCAAAACCCCGAGGTGGCAGCGGCCCACCGGGGACGTTTCGCCGGCCTTGGGGATCCCGCCAGTGTGCAACATCTGACCCGCCTTGGGATCACCGCCGTCGAGCTACTGCCCGTGCAGCAGTTTGTCAGCGAAGCCTTCTTGCAGCACAAGGGACTGACGAACTACTGGGGTTACAACACCCTGGGCTACTTCGCTCCCCATAATGCCTACCTGAGCGAGCAAGAGGGGAAGGCGGCGATAGATGAGTTTCGCGACATGGTCAGTGCCCTGCACCGGGCTGGCATAGAGGTGATCCTCGATGTGGTCTATAACCATAGCGCCGAGGGCAATCGTCTGGGGCCCACTTACAGCTTCAAGGGGATAGATAACCTCAGCTACTACCGCCTGCATCCCATAGAGCCGCGTTACTACATCAATGATACCGGCTGCGGCAACACCCTGAATCTGTCTCACCCCAGGGTGTTACAGCTGGTGATGGATTCACTGCGTTACTGGGTCGAGGTGATGGGGGTCGACGGTTTCAGGTTCGATCTGGCCACTACCTTAGGGCGTGAGGCGCACGGCTTCGATGCGGGCTCAGGCTTCTTCGACGCCATTGCCCAGGATCCTGTGCTCAGCCGGGTGCGGCTCATCGCCGAGCCCTGGGACATAGGCCCGGGAGGCTATCAGCTGGGGCAATTCCCCATAGGTTGGAGCGAGTGGAACGACAGGTATCGCGACACTGTGAGGCGCTTCTGGCGCGGCGATGCGGGCATGTTGCCCGAGTTTGCCAGACGCTTTCATGGCTCCAGCGATCTGTTCGAGCATGCCGGGCGCAAGCCGGCGGCCAGCATCAACTTTATCACCAGCCACGACGGCTTCACCCTGATGGATCTGGTGAGCTATCGCCGTAAACATAACCAGGCCAACGGCGAGCAGAATCGTGATGGCCACAACGAGAATTACAGCGACAACTATGGCCTTGAGGGCCAGAGCGACGAGCCGGCGCTCAGTGCACTTAGAGCCCGCCAGTGCCGTAACCTGCTCACCACACTGTTTATGTCCCAAGGTGTGCCCATGTTGCTGGCCGGCGACGAGATGGGCCATTGCCAGCTGGGCAACAACAACGCCTATTGCCAGGACAACCCGGCGAGCTGGTTGGACTGGCGCATGGATATCGACAGCGATGAGCTGCTGAGTTTCACCGCTCAGCTGATCAAGCTGCGTCGCCGTTTCCCCATGCTGTGCCACAGAGACTATATCCATGAGAGCGCCAATCAGGCCTCTCCCGGCCTCGACTGGTTCTGCCGTCAGGGGGAGCACATGACCAAGGCCCATTGGGGCGAGGCGCAGACCCGGACCCTGAGTCTGGTGATCAGCGGCGAACTCGAAGTCCAGGCCGGTTGTCGTCAGGCGCTGCTATTGATGTTCAACGCCGACGACAGGCCGCAGCAGTTCACCCTGCCAAGCCTGGAAGGCATAGTGCAGTGGCAGTGTCTGGTCAGTACCCAGGATAGTCCCCAGTATGGCGAGCCCATCCCCCATCAGGCCTTGCTGCAAGGCGCCAGCCTGGTGCTGCAGGACAAGAGCCTGACCATCTATTACGCCCAATTTTCCTCAATGCCGAGTGCGGCAGGAGAGTCTCGATGAGTTCGACTACTAAACCCAAAAAGCACGTAAAGACCAACAAGCCCGCTAAGACGGCCAGTGAAACTGCCAGTCGGGACACAGCTGATGTGTCAGCCGAGAGCCTGGCCAAGGCCGACAGCCTCATCTGCGATCCCTGCGAGACCCTGGGCGCCTGTTTCGAGCGTCATATCGACAAGAGCCTGACCCCCAAGGAGCGCGACGAGCAGGCGCTGTTTTACGCCTTCGCCATGAGCGTGAAAGATCAGATGCTGCCCAAGTGGCGCGCCACCCGCCAGCTGGATCGCGACACGGGTAACAAGAAGGTCGCTTACCTGTCGCTTGAGTTCCTCATGGGGCGAGCCCTTAGCAATGCGCTGCTCAATCTGGATATGAACGACGAGAGTGCCAAAGTGTTGCAAGATTATGCGGTCGCGCTGGAGACCCTGGAAGAGCAGGAGCATGATGCCGGGCTGGGCAACGGCGGCCTGGGGCGCCTGGCAGCCTGCTTCCTCGACAGCTGTGCCAGCCTAGATCTCAACGTTACCGGCTATGGTATTCGTTACGAGTACGGCATGTTTGCCCAGAAGCTGTGTGACGGCTATCAGGTGGAACGCCCCGATCGCTGGCTCAGGGACGGCAACCCCTGGGAGGTGCGTGTGCCGAGCCACAATGTGACCGTGCCTTTCTTCGGTCATACCGAGTCCTATATCGACCGTGACGGTAAACGCCAATACACCTGGGTGGAGACCCAGGACGTACTGGCGGTGGCCTACGACATGCCGGTACCCGGCTATCGTAACGAGCGGATCAACACCCTCAGGCTGTGGAAGTCTGAGGCGACGGACGACTTCGATCTCGAAGAGTTTAACCAGGGGGATTACACCGAGGCGGTGGCTCGCAAGAACCTGGCGGAGCAGATCACCATGGTGCTCTATCCCAATGACGCCAGCGAGAACGGCAAGGAGCTAAGGCTGCGGCAGCAATATTTTCTCTCCTCTGCCAGCCTGCAGGACTTGCTCAACACCTGGGTGAGCCAGCATGGCACCGATTTCAGGGATTTTGCCCGCCAGCATGTGATGCAGCTTAATGACACCCACCCAAGCGTGGCGATCCCCGAGCTGATGCGCCTCTTGATGGACAAGTACGGCCTGGATTGGGACAGTGCCTGGGCCATCACTAGCCAGACTATGGCCTACACCAACCACACCCTGCTGCCCGAGGCGCTGGAGCGCTGGCCGGTGCGCATGTTTGCCCATATGCTGCCCAGGCTGCTGGATATCATCTATGAGATCAACGCCCGCTATCTCGACACGGTCGCCCACCACTGGCCCGGCGACGGTGACAAGCTGCGAGCCATGTCGATCATTGAAGAGGGCGATGAGCCCCATATTCGTATGGCCTATTTGGCGATTGTCGCCAGCTTCTCGGTAAACGGCGTTGCTGGGCTGCATACCCAATTGTTGACCTCTGGGTTGTTTAGGGATTTCTATACCCTGTGGCCCGAGAAGTTTAACAACAAGACCAATGGTGTGACGCCGAGACGCTGGCTGGCCCAGAGTAATCCGGCGTTGGCTGAGCTTTTAAGCAAGCGCTTAGGGGACGGTTGGGTGAAGGACCTGAGTCGCCTCAGCGCCCTCAATGCCTTCACCGATGATGAGAGCCTGCTAAAAGCCTGGCAGGAGGTGAAACATGGTAATAAGCAGCAGCTC
Source organism: Shewanella sp. cp20 (assembly GCF_000832025.1). NCBI lineage: Bacteria > Pseudomonadati > Pseudomonadota > Gammaproteobacteria > Alteromonadales > Shewanellaceae > Shewanella > Shewanella sp. cp20. Next base: position 129,831 of record NZ_JPII01000029.1, read on the forward strand.
GCCGAGCTGGTGGAGCAGGAGTGCGGGGTCCGCTTCGACCCCGCCATGATGTTCGATGTGCAGGTGAAGCGCATTCATGAATATAAGCGCCAGCTGCTCAACATACTGCATGTGATCCATCTGTACCACCAGATCCAGCAGGGCAAGCTTACCGATATCACCCCTAGGTGCGTGCTGATCGGCGGCAAGGCGGCCCCCGGCTATGCCATGGCCAAACTATTGATAAAGCTGGCCAATAATGTCGCCCACATGGTGAACTCGGATCCCCTGGTGGCACCTTATCTGCGTTTCGCCTTCTACCCCAACTATAACGTCAGTGCCATGGAACGTATCTGCCCGGCGACGGATCTCTCCGAGCAGATCTCCACCGCGGGCAAGGAGGCCTCGGGCACGGGCAACATGAAGTTCATGATGAACGGCGCCCTCACCATAGGCACCCTGGATGGCGCCAATATCGAGATGCTCGAAGAGGTGGGCGAGGACAACTTCTTCCTCTTCGGTCTGAGGGCCGACGAGGTGGAAGCGCTAAAGCCCCACTATGACCCTCAACAGTTTATCAATAACTCCCAGGCGCTGAGCGAGGTGATGAACCTGCTGGAAAGCGGCCATTTCAACCTGCTGGAGCCAGGGATCTTCGACCCCATCATCAACAGCATACGTTGTCCACGGGACCCTTGGATGATCGCCGCCGATTTCGAGTCATACCGACGGGCTCAGGTGCAGGCGGCCAAGGCCTACCGGGATCGCCACCATTGGACACAGATGAGCATACGCAATACCGCCGCCAGTGGTCGCTTCTCCAGCGATGTCACCATTGGTCAATATCGAGACGAGATCTGGGGGATAGCCTAATGACGTTTATCGAGCTAAGTCGGGCCGCTGCGGCGCCCAAGCAACTGGTGTGTTTTTTATCTCAAGGAGTGAGTACCTATGCCTAATATGAATCCTAGCCCACGTTATATCAGTAATTTAACCCGAGAAACCTATGCGTTAATCTTGGCCGGGGGGCGAGGTTCACGTCTACATGAATTGACCGACTGGCGCGCCAAGCCGTCGCTCTATTTCGGTGGCAAGTTCCGCATCATCGACTTCCCGCTGTCGAACTGCATCAACTCGGGCATTCGCCGTATCGGCGTCGTGACCCAATATAAGTCGCACTCCCTGATCCGCCATGTGATGCGTGGCTGGGGCCACTTCAAGAAGGAGTGGGGGAGTCGGTGGAGATCCTGCCCGCCTCCCAGCGTTATTCCGAGAGCTGGTACAAGGGCACGGCCGATGCCGTGTTCCAGAATATCGACATCATACGCCACGAGCTGCCCAAGTATGTGATGATCCTCTCTGGCGATCATGTGTATCGCATGGACTATGCCGGCCTGCTGGCGGCCCACGCCGAGTCGGGCGCCGACATGACTGTCTCCTGCCTCGAGGTGCCGGTCGCCGAGGCCGCGGGCGCCTTTGGGGTGGTCGAGGTGGACGAGCGCAACAAGATCTTGGGCTTCGAAGAGAAGCCCGAGCTGCCCAAGCATCTGCCGGAAAATCCCGAGATGTGCCTGGCCTCCATGGGCAATTATGTGTTTAACACCGAGTTCCTGTTCGAGCAGCTCAAGAAAGACGCCATGAATGAGAACTCGGATCGCGATTTCGGTAAGGATATCATCCCGTCGATCATCGAGGAGCATGAGGTCTACGCCCATCCCTTCAGAAGCGGCTTTACCGATGAGGAAGCCTACTGGCGCGACGTGGGCACCCTGGACTCCTTCTGGCAGGCCAACATGGAACTGCTGTCGCCGACACCTGCGCTGAACCTCTATGACGCCAAGTGGCCCATCTGGACCTTCCAGGAGCAGCTGCCGCCGGCCAAGTTTGTCTTCGATGACGATGAGCGTCGCGGCATGGCGGTAGACTCCATCGTCTCCGGTGGCTGCATCATCTCGGGCTCCACCGTGAGACGCAGCGTGCTGTTTAATGAGGTGCAGGTCTGCTCCTACTCCACGGTGGAAAACTCTGTGGTGCTGCCCGATGTGGTGGTGCTACGTAACTGTCAGATAAAGAACGCCATCTTAGACAGAGGCTGCATCATCCCAGAAGGCACAGTGATCGGCCATGACCATGATCACGACAGGGCGCGGGGCTTTAGGGTCTCGGCAGGGGGGATCACCCTGGTGACCCGTGACATGTTAGGGTTACCTGTAGGCTATGAGTAAGAGATTAGGGGAGGGCGCGATGAAGCGCGTATTGATGGTTGCCGCCGAGAACGGCGCGCTCAAGGGGGCCAAGGTGGGCGGCATGGCGGACGTGATCCGTGACCTGCCGGGTGCCCTCTATTCCCAGGGCGTGTGTAGCGACGTGATCATGCCAAGCTATGGCTTTTTACATCGTCAGCAGGCGGCCGAATCGCTGGGGGAGCTGGTGGTGGATTTCTATGGGCAGCCACACTGGCTAAGCCTTTACCGCGCGGCGCACCCCAGTCTGCCCGAGGTGAATCTTTATCTAATCGATCATCCGCTGTTCGACCAGGGCGGTAAGATCTACACCCCGGGGGCGAGCGAACGCCCCTTTGCCGAGGACGCCAACAAGTTCGCCCTGTTTTGTTTGGGCGTTGCCAAGGCCTTGGCGTCGGGCCTGATGCCGATGCCGGATCATCTGCATCTGCACGATTGGCACTGCGGCGTGCTGGCGCTGCTGCGCGCCTTTGCCCCCGAGTATGGCGCGCTTAAGGCGATTCCCTGCGTGTTATCCATTCATAATCTGGCGATTCAAGGCACGCGGCCGCTCAGTCAGGAGCACTCTTCCCTGCAGGCCTGGCTACCCGGTCTGTTTGCCACGCTCGATGACGACGCCCTCGCTAGGGTGACAGATCCCAGATATCCCCAGTGTTTCAACCCGCTGCGCGCGGCCATAGTGCTGAGCGATCGCGTGCATCTGGTATCGCCGAGTTATGCTCAGGAGGTGCTGCGGCCCTCAGCGCCAGAGCTTGGGTTTGTCGGCGGCGAAGGATTGGAGGCTGATTTGCAGCTGAAACAACAAGCGGGCGCCCTGCACGGCATCTTAAACGGCTGCGAGTATCCAAGTCATAAAGGCTCGGGTCAGCTCAGTAAGCGTCAGGCGCTGCTCAGGGGGAGCACGGATAAGCTGACGCCACTCATCGATAGCGCCGAGCAAGCCATTGGGGGCTGGCTATGTCAGACGCCTTGGGTTCGCAGCGGCGATCAGCTGGCATTGATGACCCTTGCCCGGCTGCGGCGACAATCGGAATTTCAAGATGCCCCAAGGCTGCTACTGACCTCAGTGGGGCGTTTGACGGATCAGAAGATGGCGATCCTCTGCTACCGCGACCAGCAGGGCGTTAGCACCTTGGAGCATCTGCTTAAGATGCTGGCCGAGCATGCGCCAAGTGGCCTGATGGCGATCCTGGGCAGTGGTGAAGATGCCATCGAAACGCAGCTGATGCAGCTGGCTGGCAGATATCATAACCTGCTGTTTATCAATGGCTTCGATCTACCCCTGTCAGACGCCCTGTATGAGTGCGGTAATCTCTTTATCATGCCCAGCTCCTTCGAGCCCTGCGGCATTAGTCAGATGCTGGCGATGCGGGCGGGGCAGCCTTGTCTGGTGCATGGGGTTGGCGGGCTCAAAGATACGGTAAGCCATGGGGAAGACGGCTTCGTTTTCTATGGGGATAGCCTTGCGGAGCAGTCGGGTGCCTTGCTACAGACCCTAGCGCAGACCCTGCCACTCATAGGTAAGGAGGAGTGGCAGCAGGTCTGTGATAACGCCAGTCACAAACGATTTAGCTGGGAGGCTTCGGCGAAGGCCTATTGCCAGCGGCTCTACAAGCTGTCAGCGCATTAGCGCATTAGCGCAGCAGCTCGCCGTCGATGGGGTGAAACTCTGTGGCGGCGTCCATCAACGCCTTGGCGGTGAGCTCAGGCACACCGAAAACCTGGGTTTCTACGGCATGCTTGCTTGCGATATGCTCGAGCAGCATGGCGAAATCACCATCCCCCGAGAGTAGAATCACAGCATCCACCTCGGCGGCCAGCTCCATGATATCTATGGTGATCCCCACGTCCCAGTCTCCCTTGGCGCTGCCATCGCTGCGCTGAATGAAGGGCTTTAGCTTGACCTCGAAGCCGATATGCTTGAGGGCATCCTGAAACTTGATCTGACCGTCATCGCCCCGGTCGATAGCATAGGCTAGCGCCTTCACTATCTCTCCCTGCTCATTGAGCCTCTGCCACAGCGCGTGATAGTTAAACTGACGACCATAGGCCTGGCGGCAGGTGTAATAGATGTTCTGGACATCGACAAAGAGGGCGATTCGTTTCACGCATTCTCATCTTTTTGTTGTTTGGTCGTTAGACCATACCCGAGTGACTACACATAGGAAAGTGCGTTCTTGGGAAAGTGCGTTCATGTTTCTTTGCCATATTGCATCAAAACGAGCTGTTTGCCTTGAGTCTGGTAGCGCCTTTGCAGCTGCAGCAGCTCGCTGGGAGGGTTATTGGGTAACATGAAGCCCAGGCCGCGGTAGAAAGCAGTGAGCTCGGCTTCGCAAAACAGGAAACTGGGCGCCGCGCCAAGTGTCGGTGCCAATGCCTGCATCAGGCTTTTACCCAGGCCTTGTCCCCTTAAATGTGGGTGGACTAACAGGCCTGTCAGCAGGCGATAGCGACCTATTGGGCGGATGCGCGCCGCGGCGGCTATCTGTCTGTCTTCGAATAGTAGGCTCTCTCGCTCTTGCCTTGTTTGATGCGCCATTGCCTGCGCTTTAGTTGCCTGCGCTTTGCTTGCCTGTTCGGTCTGCTCACCGAAGTAGACGACGCAGAGGGCTTCTTTCTTGGCGATCCTGGCGTGGGGCATGAACGCCTTGTAGAAGGTAAATGCCTGTGCACGGCTGTCGCTATCTAGCCAGTCGAGTTTCATGCTTGCTTGTCTTTTCCCAATTTACGCTGCTTGTGATTCATCAGTCGGAAGTTAGCGTGCTCGCTACCTGTCATGCTTGGCCGACATATCTGTTTGCACTCTTGTGATTCAATGAGTGTGACGCTTTGCGCAGCTTTACATTGCTTTACCCTCTAAGCCACGGCGCCATTTTACAATAGGGGCACTCGAAAAACCCATGGATAAGATACCGCCCCAATGGATAAGAAATACCTGTTTGTTCCTCTTGCCCTGCTCGCCCTGGCAGTGCTGTTCACCTTTGCCCTCGCCGACAAGCAGGCTGAGGGGCAGTCGTCACAAGCGACTAATACCAAAGCGACTAATACCAGAGCCCTTAATACCAGAGCCGTGCCTATCGCCAGTGCCAGGGTCGAGGCCCATCAGGTGGCGCAGCATCTGTCGTTAGTGGGTAAGCTCGCCGCCAATCACTCGGTACAGATCGCCGCCGAGGTGGCGGGTAAGGTGCAGGCGATCAATTTAAGCGATAATCAGGCCGTGGAACAGGGACAGGTTTTGGTGCGTCTCGAAGATGCCAAGGCCAAGGCAAACCTGTCAGAGGCCAAGGCCTATCTCAATGACGAGCGGCGCAAATTAGGCGAATACCAGCGACTCATAGGTAAGCACGCCATCACCCAGACCGAGATAGATGCTCAGTTGGCCAGCGTCGATATCGCCAAGGCCAGGCTAGAGGCTGCACAGGCGGATCTGGACTATCACACGCTCAAGGCGCCTTTCGATGGCGTCGTCGGGCTAGTGGATTTTAGTCTGGGCAAGCTGGTGAGTGTCGGCAGTGAGTTGGTGAGCCTGGACGATCTCTCCAGCATGCGCCTGGATCTGCAGATCCCCGAGCGTTATCTGTCGCAGATCTATATGGGTATGCCTGTGGTGGCCAGCAGCAGTGCCTGGCCTGGCGCCGAGTTTCATGGTCAGGTGGTGGCCATGGCCCCAAGGATCAATCCTGAGACCCTCAATCTCAAGGTGAGGGTGAATTTCGATAACCCGGATCATCGGCTAAGGCCCGGCATGTTGATCTTGGCGCGGATCAATTTTGCCCCCGTGACCCAGGCCGTGGTACCGGTTCAGGCATTGGAGTATTCCGGCACCAAACGTTTTGTCTATGTGGTGGGGAGCGACAATATCGCCCGCCGCACTCGGGTGACCCTGGGGGCGCGTATCGACGATCAGGTGCTGATCGATGATGGCTTATCCCTGGGGGACACCATAGTGGTCAAGGGGCTGGTGAACATGCGTGATGGCATCAAGGTCGAGGATGTCGAGGCTAGCCAGCTGGCTGACAGCTCGGGCGAGGGGCGGCTATCAGAGGCCCAGACGGGCGAGGCTGAACTTACGCGAGGACAGAGCTAATGTTGCTGTCGGATCTGTCGGTGAAACGCCCTGTGGTGGCGATCGTCCTAAGCCTGTTGCTGTGTGTGTTTGGTCTGGTGAGTTTTTCCAAGCTGGCGGTGCGTGAGATGCCGGATGTGGAGAGCCCTGTGGTCACTGTGATGACCACTTACAGCGGCGCCTCGGCCAGCATCATGGAGAGTCAAATTACCACAGTGCTGGAAGATGAGCTGACGGGGATCAGCGGCATAGATGAGATCACCTCTGTGACGCGCAACGGCATGTCGCGCATCACCATCAGCTTCGATCTCGACTGGAACCTGACCGAGGGGGTGAGCGATGTTCGCGATGCCGTGGCCAGGGCCCAGCGCCGCCTGCCCGACGAGGCGGACGAGCCCATCGTCTCTAAAGACAATGGCTCGGGCGAGCCCTCTGTCTACATCAACCTTAGCTCCAACACCATGGACAGGACTCAGCTGACCGAATATGCCCAGCGGGTGTTGGAAGACAGGTTTAGCCTGATCACCGGGGTCAGCTCGGTCAATATCTCCGGCGGCCTCTACAAGGTGATGTATGTGCAGCTGGATCCCAAGTTGATGGCCGGGCGTGGGGTGACCACCACAGATATTAGCAATGCGCTGCGCAGCGAAAACGTCGAGAGCCCTGGCGGCGAGGTGCGTAACGACACCACTGTGATGACGGTACGCACCGCCAGACTCTATCTGCATCCCGAGGACTTCGACTATCTGGTGGTGCGCAGCGCCAGCGACGGCAGCCCCATCTATCTTAAGGATGTCGCCAAGGTGTTTATCGGCGCCGAGAATGAGAACTCTACCTTCAAGAGTGACGGTGTGCCTAACCTGAGCCTGGGTATCGTGGCACAGTCCGACGCTAACCCGTTGCAGGTGGCGCAGCGGGTGCATCAGGAGGTGGACAAGTTACAGAAGTTTCTGCCCGAGGGGACACTGCTGTCGGTGGACTATGACTCGACAGTGTTTATCGACCAGTCGATCGGCGAGGTATACAACACCCTCTATATTACCGGCGCCCTGGTGGTGCTGGTGCTCTACCTGTTTATCGGTCAGGCGAGGGCGACGCTGATCCCGGCGGTGACAGTGCCGGTTTCCTTGATCTCGGCCTTCATCGCAGCCAACTACCTCGGCTACTCCATCAACCTGCTCACCCTGATGGCGCTTATCTTAGCCATAGGCCTGGTGGTGGATGATGCCATAGTGGTGGTCGAGAACATCTTCCATCATATCGAGCGAGGAGAGCCGCCTATTCTGGCGGCCTATAAAGGCGCCAGAGAGGTGGGCTTTGCCGTGGTGGCGACCACCGCCGTATTGGTGATGGTGTTTCTGCCAATCTCCTTCATGGACGGCATGGTGGGACGTCTGTTTACCGAGTTTGCCGTGATGCTCGCCATGGCTGTGATCTTCTCATCGGTGATCGCGCTCACCCTGACCCCAGTGCTCGGCAGCAAGCTGCTCAAGCGTAAGCATGAGCCTAATGCACTTAACCGTGTGATGGACGCAGGATTCTCAAGACTAGAGGCCGTCTATCGCCGCTGCCTGGCCTGGGCGGTGCGTTATCGCCTGGGGGCACCTGTGGTGATCATTGCCTGTGTTTTTGGTAGCGGTCTGTTGATGAAGCTGGTACCGGCACAGCTGGCCCCTCAGGAAGACAGGGGGGTGATCTTCGCCTTCGTGAAGGGCGCCGAGGGCACCAGCTATAACCGGATGACGGCCAACATGGATATCGTCGAGCAGCGACTGATGCCGCTGCTGAGCCAGGGAGTGATCAAGTCCTTCAGCGTGCAGGCGCCGGCATTCGGCGGACGCGCCGGCGATCAAACCGGCTTTGTGATCATGCAGTTGGAAGATTGGCAGGCGCGTGACATCAATGCGCAACAGGCATTGGGCATAGTGGCTAAGGCGCTTAAGGGGATCCCGGATGTGATGGTGCGGCCCATGCTACCCGGCTTTAGGGGGCAGTCTAGTGAGCCGGTGCAATTTGTGTTGGGGGGCAGTGACTATGATGAGCTGTTTAAGTGGGCCAGCGAGCTTAAGGCGATTGCCGATGCTTCGCCCATGGTGACCGGCGCGGACCTCGACTATGCCGAAACCACGCCAGAGCTGGTGGTGAGTGTGGACAGGCAGCGCGCCGCCGAGCTGGGGATCAGCGTCGCCCAGGTCTCTCAGACGCTGGAGGTGATGCTTGGGGGCCGCAGCGAAACCAGCTTTATCGAGCGAGGAGAGGAGTACGACGTGTATCTGAGGGGAAAGGAGGAGAGCTTCAACAGCATGGCGGATCTGAGTCAGATCTATATGCGAGCCGCTAACGGCGAACTGATCACCTTAGATGCCATTACCCATATCGAGGAGGTGGCCTCGGCGCACAAGCTGAGTCATACCAATAAGCAGAAGTCTATTACCCTCAAGGCCAATCTTGGAGAGGGCTACACCTTAGGCGAGGCGCTGGATTTTCTCGATGCCAAGGCGATTGAGATCTTGCCCGGCGATATCAGTATCGGCTACACGGGTGAGTCCAAGGATTTTAAGGAAAACCAGAGTAGCGTCATGATGGTCTTTGCCCTGGCGTTGCTGGTGGCCTACCTGGTGCTGGCGGCTCAGTTCGAGAGCTTTATCAACCCTCTGGTGGTGATGTTGACTGTGCCCATGGGGATCTTCGGTGGCTTCATGGGTCTCTATCTGATGGGCGTCGGACTCAACATCTACAGCCAGATAGGGATGATCATGTTGATCGGCATGGTGACCAAGAATGGCATACTGATCGTCGAATTTGCCAACCAGCTCAGGGATAGGGGGGCCTCATTGGAGCGTGCGATATTGGACGCCTCGGCGCGCCGCCTGCGTCCGATCCTGATGACGGCTTTTACTACCTTGGTGGGGGCCGTGCCCCTGATTTTATCGAGCGGCGCGGGTTCCGAGAGCCGAATCGCCGTGGGCACTGTGGTGTTCTTCGGCATGGCATTTGCGACCCTGGTGACCCTACTAATGATCCCCGCCATGTATCGGTTGATCTCCGGTCGTACCCGATCGCCCGGCTTTGTGGCCGAACAGTTAGAGCATGCTATCGCCAAACAGCAGGCGACAGGCGTTTAAATCATCCGCCAGCCTTGTCCGTGAAGACGAGGCTGGCGCGGCTGATGGGCGACGGGGCAAACAGTGGCTAAACAGTGGCTAGATATTGGCTAGATATTGCCTAGATATTAGCTAAATAAACTAACTTCCGCCGAATTCAGATAATAAGTGCACCATTCTACAATCAATTGGGCATCTCTTATTCAAGCGGCGTCGATTGAGCGCTATACGGGTTTAAAAGAGAGTTGCTTAAGAGGAGGGTAAATCTTTGCCAATAGCATCGAATGATGACCTATTTTGGTCATGCAGGTTTTATTAGATTTATTTCATGTTTTGCGATGAGTAAATATTGTCATTAAGTTGAAAAATTTACATCTTAAAGAAAAAGTGAATATTTCACAGGCTTTGCTGTTTAAATATTCATCAAGATAGCTGAAATGACGCGAGTGTCATTAATACGACGGCTGACTCTATCTTGTTTTCATCTGACTGGTTGTTTAATTAACGCCACTTCATTTCAAATAAATCCTTTTTATTCATGATGTTAATTTATATTTGAGTTTTTGCTTTAGTCTGGGCTTGTTTGTTTATTAAACTGGTCATTCCAGTGTCAATAAAATAGCACTCTTGCTGGCTAAGTTCGCTATTCATTCAAAACGCGATGTTCCTCCTGTTTGCATGATTCAATTTGGTTAAAAATGTTGCATTTTGTATCAATGGCGTGTTAAATCCGCTTTCTATCGCACTTTTGTCTCATCTTGTATTGCCAAATTCATGCTTCCGGCTAGTTTTCTCTTGTCTGAAAGTCTGTCTTTGGCTGATAGCCTTTGTCATCTAGGATTGAGAGTTGAGCCGTGGGAGTGGGGTAGGGGGTCATTTAAAAAATTAAAAAAATTTGAAGTAATAGGTTTAGTGAAATGGATATTTTGCGCGCTGGTCAGTCTGCTCTGGCAAATATCATCATGCAGCGAAAGGGAGAGCTTGTGAAAAGCTTTGTTGCTCTGTTGACTGCCATCATGAGTCTTCTCTCGGCTTCTTCGTGGGCCGACGATACCGAGTTATATGTCTATGAGGCGAGCGCCCGTACTGGGGCCAGGCCACAGATCCTGCTCATCTTCGATAACTCAGGCAGTATGGGTACCACAGTCTATGACGTGGATGTGCCTTATAAGCCTGGGGCTGGTGGTAGTTCAAGAGTTAATAATGGCCAGCAAGGGATGCTCTATTATGTTAAGGGTGATCAGGGGAAGAATAAGTTGCCCAATCCCGATGATCCTAACGAGCGCCGTAAATTTTCCGCGTCCATTAACGGCTGCGAGAGCTCTTGGGAGTTGCTCAACGACTATGGCATCTTTACCGGCTTCTTTCGCAAGTATACCTTTAGCGGTGCCAACGGTGCCTGGCGTGAGTTTGGCGACAATAACGGCCTGAATGCCAAGGCGGTGGATTGCTATGAAGACATTCAAGATGGCAAGTATCTCAACGCCAGTGGATTGATTAAAGGCTTGCCGATCGATAGTCAAGGCTCGCCCACCACGCCAATCATATATACCCCAGCCAGCGAGGGTTCTGATGAGAGTGTCAAGGAGAGAGCCAAAGAGTTGTCGCAGCTCACAGGCTTTGGTACCGGGCGGGTGCTCACCGTGTATACCGAGGATTACCTTCGTTGGTATCACAGTAAGAAGGCAACGAAAAATATGACTCGAATGGATTTGGCCAAAAATGCAATAAAAAACGTTATCTTAACCACGCCAGGAGTGGATTTCGGCCTGGCGATTTTTAACATGAATGGCCCGGACGATACATTATTGAATGGCCGTAACGGTGGCCGTATCATCAAGGCGATTAAGACTCTATCGAGCGCAGAAAAAAAGACTCTGTTAGACGGTGTTAAGAAAATCGCGTATGGCTGGAATACCCCCCTGTGTGAAACCCTCTACGAGGCATATCTCTACTTCGCCGGAAAGCCTATGCTCTTTGGCAATCAAGATAAAAACTACCAATGGTGGTATGACGTCACTGACAACCCTAGCTTTGACTCCGATGCGCTCAAAGAGAACACGAATATCTATCAAAGTCCTTTCAAGAAGTGCCAGAACAATGCTTATATTGTCTATATTACAGATGGTGAACCGACCCTAGACAGTGCTGCTGACGGATATGTAAAGCCGTTGACCAGAGGTGTCGACAAGCACAGCACCAGTTACATGAGCGCGCTGTCGAGTTGGATGTATCGCAAAGATGTCAACCTTGACGTGGATGGCGAACAGCATGTGATCACCCACACCATTGGCTTCAGTGAGGGCGCGAAAAAGGCCGAAGATCTGCTGAAGAAGGTGGCGAGCAAGGGGGGCGGAAGCTATTTCGATGCCACCGACGCGACTAAACTGCAGGGCTCGATTCAACAGGCGGTGAATGAGGTGTTGGCCAACAGCGCCAGCTTTACCTCGCCTTCTGTGGCCAGCAACAACTTTAATCGTACCCAGACCTTTAACTATGCCTATTACTCCATGTTCCTGCCGGACAGAGGTCCGCGCTGGACGGGTAATATCAAGAAGTTCAGAGTCGACTCCGAAGGCGAGGTGCTCGACGCCGAGGGGAATCTGGCGATCGGTAAAGACGGTAATATTAAAGATAGCGCTTGCTCCTATTGGACGCCCAAGAAGCTTTGCGGCGATGGCAACGATGTGCGCAAGGGCGGTGTTTTGTCGGCCATGCAGAGCGCAGATAGCCGAACCCTCTACAGTAATCTGGGGGGCGGCATGGACAAGCTCAGTCTATCGGCGGCGGCCAGTAAGGCTGGTGGTAAGGAAGACCTGGCCAATTTCATGGGGGTGGATAAGAGTCAGCTCAAGGAACTCTTCGACTGGGCCAAGGGACTGGATGTCGACAACGAGAAGAACCAGTCGAGCATTGCCAATCCCGCCAAGAACTGGCGCAGCGATATCATGGGCGATGCTTTGCATTCCAAGCCCCTTGCGCTGAATTTCGGCAGTAAGTCCAGCCCGGATATCCGTATCTTGGTGGGTACCAACCATGGCTTCATGCATATGTTCAAGGATGACACGACTGCCAATGAGGTGAGCGAGAGCTGGGCCTTCATGCCTTATGAAGTGCTGCCTAATATCCAAACACTTAGAAACAATGTGCCCACGGGCGTGCACTCCGTCTACGGTATCGACGGCTCTCCCGTGGCCTATGTGAAAAATGGCGCCTCGGGTGTAGAAACCGCCTGGCTCTACTTCGGCATGCGTCGTGGTGGTGGTAGTTACTATGCCCTGGATATCAGCAATCCTGATTCACCAAGCTTCAAGTGGCGTATCGATGCGAGCTCTCCGGGCCTGAGTGAGTTGGGACAATCCTGGTCGACGCCTGTGGTGACCACGATTCGCAGCGCCAGTGGCACCGACAAGCCTGTACTCATCTTCGGCGCCGGTTACTCGCCGGCAGGTAAAGATAGTAAGAATGTCGGCACCGCGGACAATAAGGGACGCGGCGTATTCATCATCGATGCCGACACCGGCAAACTCATCCATCAGTTTGGCATAGGTGGCGGAACCGCATTGCCAGGGATACAGGACAGCATTCCCAGCAGTGTGGCGGTGATCGATGCCGACGGTGATGGCAACACCGACCGTATCTATGCCGTCGATACCGGCGGTAGCGTCTGGCGCATGGATATGCCAAAAGCGGATAAGGCCAGCTGGTCTGCCTTTAAGTTTGCCGATTTAGGTGGAAAGTCGCTGCTGCAGAATCGTCGCTTTTACTCGGCGCCTGCTGTGGCACAGACCCTGATTAATAATGTCTCTGTGGTGGATCATACGGTCAACGGCAAGACCACAAGGGTGACCACCAGTCAGAATGTGCCTTACGATGCCGTGGTGGTGGGCAGCGGTCACAGGGCGGCGCCGTCGGATACTTCCCGGGAGGATATCCTCTTCGTCCTGCAAGACAGAAACGTGGTGTCTCAGACCTTTGGCGGTACAGGCAGGCCAAAGGCGCCAGCGGCTTTGACCATCAGCGATCTCTATGAAAATACCAAGTCGAGAGCGGAGATCACGCCCGATAAGCTGGCTATCGGTAAGAAACTGGGTTGGTATTTCAAGTTTCCCGAGGATGGTGAGAAGAACCTGTCATCGGCGACCATTATTGCTGGGAAGGTGCTGTTTACGACGTTCGTTCCTGGTAATTCGACGGCAACTAATCAGTGTTTGAGTTCAGGTAAGGGATATTTAAGAAGTTTTAACCTTCAGTATGGTACTAGTACCTATAAGTCGACCGTACTCGAAGCGGGTAACTTGGTGCTAGACACGCCTCAGCTGGTGATCCCCGCCGACAACAAGGGCGGCCAAGGAAAGGATGGTGATGCCTATATGTATCTTATTGGCATAGGTAATGCCGCCGAGGAGATGGAGAAGGTTAACCCCGACGACGAATGCCCTGCCGGGAATAACCGCTGTATAGGTGGTCGTCTGCGCGCCAAAAAGCTCTACTACTATAGCGAGTAGTTGATGGTATTCAGGAATAAGTGATGCTGAGTGGTGAGATGATTAAATCAATAAGTGAGAGAATTAGCGTGAATAAATTAACTTTGCTGGTGCTACTCGCCGGTTGTGCGATGACTGGGCCGCTACAGGCGGAACCCCGTGAAGACTACAAATGCTTCATCGACACCAATAAGGGGCAGGTGCTGGTGCGTTTCTCCTGGCAGCCCAGCAAGGCGTCAAAGTATAAGAAGCAGCTCCTCGGCAGTCAGTTGCCCGCCTTGCCCCACACAGACGGTAAGCCCATGCTAGTGAAACGTGTCTATGAGTGTGTCAAAAAAGAGGAAGCATTTAGCACCAGCCAGGGACGCATGCTAGAGCATAACTGGCCCATGGAAGGCTAAACGCTATCGAATCCTTATCAAGAGGCCGGGTGATCACCCGGCCTTTTATATTCTATCGGGCCAACACCTGCTCCTTCGAAGTCTTGCCTTTTGTTTGCATAGTGCGGCGCCTTGTTTGCGGTTTGCGCCGGGTCTGCCACATCAAATAACCGGAGAGGGCCATCAGGCTCGGGAAAAAGCCCACCACACACCAGATAATTTTGCTGATAAGCCCGCCGAAATGGCCGTAATGCAGTGGACGAAAGCTGTCGACGAATTGGTAAAGTGCGTCGGCCTGAGTGGCATCCAGGCTGGCGGTGAGGCGACCCGCTTTATCATCGAAACTGACGATAGAACCATAGTCGCTGCGAAGCGCTCCGCTGTCTCTTGCGGCGCCAAAAAGGTGGATGCCGGGATAACTCTTGTCGGGAAAGCGTACATAATGGGCCTCGAAGCCCGGGATAACTTGATTTGCCTGAGTCAATAGCGTATCGAAATCCAGCTGCTTGTTGTAGTAGCTCTGGGTGATGGCGAGTGTCTTAGGATCTACCTCATCCCACTCTTCTAAGATGTGCGCTATGTTCCACCAGGCGCCGGTAAAGCCAAGGATTAGAAACAGCGGCGCGCCGACTATCCCCAGCATCTTGTGGCTATCGCTGAGAATAAGTCGCAGACTCTTACCCCATCTTAGGGTGAAGAAGGTTCGCCAGAACTGACGATGTAGGATAAATCCAGATAACGAAAGCAATATCAGCAAGACAGATATCAATGCGGTAACGGCGAGCCCCAGATGATCCGCCAGTAAGGTGTAGTGCAGCTCTAGCAGCCAATCCAGCAGGTAGTGACTCAGGCCGACGGGCTGGCTTAGCAAGTTGCCTTGGCTTGGGTCGACAAACAGGATCTGCCAGTCATAGGTACCCTGCTTGGCCACATAGAGCTTGTCTGCCTCGCCGGCGTGAGCCGCAAACTGCCAGCCAAGAATTTCATGTTGTGGCAAGGCCAGGTCTGCCGCTCTCAGGAGCTGAGTAAAGCTCAGGCGGCTATCATCGGCGGCGAGCACCTTCTCAGGCATCAACAGGTGTTCGAGTTCGCTCTTAAACACCAAGACGCTGCCGGTTAGGGCGATGATAAATAGCGGCGCGGCGGCGAGGAGTCCGAGCCAGCCGTGCCATTTCCATAGGAGACGACGCATTAGATGATTACCTTTTGTTATGGCGCCATTCTGAAAGATGCGAGTGGCAGGGTAGAAGAATCAGGTTTGAGGTTAATATTAATGAGAATCAATTTCATTCTCAAGTTTAATCCTGTGGCATTGAGTCACATTTTTAATCCAAAGCGCCGCATTAGACTCGTTATCCAGGGAGATGGGAGGTAAATATAATGAGCAGGGGACTTGGCTTGAATTGCGAGGTCCTCATTACGTTCTTGAGTCGATTTAGACCGCTAGATTGTGTCGGATTCAGGGGGGCTTTGGGTTTCAGGTTTTAGGATTTGGCTTAGAGGCTTAGAGGCTTAGAGGCTTAGAGGCTTAGAGGCTTAGACGTGGCGATGGCTTTATTTTTGGCCATCGCCACGTCTTCGATAGAAGGAGCGCCAGACTGAGTCTAGCCTGCGCTTAGGCTGAGCTTAGCGGGCTCAAAGGGGCGTCTGTGTGCCGTCATACTGACCGCGGATAAGCTTGTTTTTCTCTATGAGGAGTAGCTCGCCAGATTGCCCCAGCTTGATGCTGCTGTCGACGGCAATCACCCGGTTGTCGAAAAGGCCAAGCACTCGCGTCTGTGAGGTGTGGCCCACAACGATGCGTTTGACTTTGAAGTAATTCAGGATATTGGCCAGTTCCTGGGTATCGAAGTCGGGTTTAAAGTAGCCGCGATACCAGGTGGGGCCGTTACCGAAGAAGAGAAAGTTAAGCAGCTCATCTTGTTTCAATTCGGGCTTAGTCTTGTCGATATTTTCCCGGTAGAGACGGTTGGCTCTGTCCAGTGTCAGCTCTCGGTCGACCCACTCCTGGCTGATGCCACCATGGAGAAAGAGGGTATCGTTTATCTTAACGATAGTGTGCTTGCTGCGCAGCCATTGGCCGAGTTCGCTGTCTTTGCCATAGAGCTCCTGATATTGGCGATTAAGCAGGGTACTGGCCGTCTGATACTTGTCATTGACGTAGCGTAGATCGCCGCGCATCACCATCTGCTCATGATTTCCCATCAGCAGATGTAGCTGGCCACCGGCGGCCTTGGCCTGTCTGTCGAGTCGATACATGAACCAGAGTACTTCGTTGACCTGAGGGCCACGGTCAAACATGTCCCCCGTCATCACCATATGGCCCTTGCCGAAGGCCCAGTTGTTATCCTGATCGATGATCTTGTTGCTGCGCAGCAGCTTGATCAGCACCTCATACTGGCCATGGACATCGCTGAGCGCCACTATCTTATCGACGCCCTGATAGCTGTCGGCCAGTACTTCGGTGGCCTGCGGATTGAGCATGGGCTCGGGGAGCTCGCCGCAATGATTGGGCCTGGTGAGGCGCTTGTTTGCAACGGCAGTCTGTTTCAGTTTACCGGCACAGATCCACTGGGCATTTTGCTGTCCGCTGTTGCTGTCAAACAGATAGGGGCCGTCGTTGAGGGTAGCAACAGACGCTTGCTGATTTGGTGTGTCAGCCGAGGCTTGCGTGGCGAAAGTGAGAAGCGTTGCGCCATACAAGGCGAAAATGGTTCTTTTCAAGAGTAACTCTCTTATTATTTTAGTGATACTTGAGCTTTGCACTCATGTTATCACCAATGGAGAGTGAAGAGCAGTTGCGGGGAAGTTGAATGTTTTTCAAGCCTACAGATTTTCAAGTCAAGGTCATTTCGAGATGGTTATTTAGAGAAAGTTATTTCGAAAAGGCCTTGTCTTTTCTTTAGCTCTCTATCGGCCTGATTCTAGTGCAGCACAGACAGCGCGCTACAGGATAGTAGGGGAGTAGCGCGCGGCCTGCGAGTTAAGGCTTATGTTATTCTGTCAAAGGCTTATGTCACTGGCTGTCTACATGGGCCAGCGCATCTCTCCCATGATCACCTTGGTACTGATCTCCAGCGCGGCATCAGGCTGATAGTCGGGATAAAGGCTTCGTAACTTCTGCGCGAGCTCGGCCGCATCTTTGGCGGTTGCCGCTGCATTTTCAAACGCCGTGATATAGTCCAGGGTGGCCTGGACGGCGTTGATGTCGAATGTGGCCTCGCCGGCGTAGTGGCCTGGGATCACCTTGACGGGATTGAGGGTCTGCATCTGTTTGAGTTGGTCGCGCCACACTTGTCGCTCCTCCTGAGTCTGGCTGTCTGCCATCCAGACATGCATATTCTCAAATACCTGTATTCCACCGGTAATGGTTTTGGCCGATGGCACCCAGAGATAGGTATGTTTGGCATCTGGGCCGTCAAAGCCTTTGATGATGATCTCCTCTCCTTCGAGGCTTAAGGTGTCTGAGGTGACGGCCTCGGGCAAGATCAGCGCCTTGGGAGCATCATCTTTGAGTATGGGTCCCCAGTAGGCCAGTTTTCCTTCCATGGAGGCGGCAATCGCCTGTCGAGTCGCCGGTGTAGAGACTATCTTCACCTGGGGGAAGTGCTGGCGAAGGGTTGCCAGCCCAAAATAGAAGTCAGGATCGCTATGGCTGATATAGATCTGGCTAAGACGTTTACCGCTGGCCTTGATCAGCTCGACCAGAGACAGAGCATCCTTGTTTTGAAATTGGGCATCGATCAGCATCACCTCATTTTCGCCGCTGATAAGGCTGGATGAGACGGCAAAGATACTGCTCGCCCCCGGATTAAATTGACTGACCTCCAGAGGGGCGGCCTGGCTATTTAGGCCAACGAGTAGCAATGTCGGCGCGAGAAGACGCGTTAGGAGTCGCTGTTTAAGGTTTTTCATCATGATCTTACCTGCTGTCATGGAAATAAAGAGGTTATATCGCGGCGGATGGTGCCGTGACTGGATGCGACAGAGTATAGGGAGATTGGTGTTTGATAAACGCGGTTATCTGTACTTGTTTGTATCTTAAATTGAACTAATGGCGGCCTTTATTGGTTTAGTTGTGCGAAATGCATGATGAATCCGCTATCGAGAGGTTGGGGAGTTTCCAGAATTGAGTGGCTGAGCAAATAAAAAACGGAGGCTTTTGCCTCCGTTTTTGTTCGACTTACGCAGATTGTCATGCGGCATATAAACCGCAATCGTCGCCGATTAGCTGATGCGCTTGTACTTGAGACGATGCGGCTCAATCACATCTGTGCCCAGGGTCTCTTTCAGCCAGGTCGAATATTCGGTGTAGTTACCTTCGTAGAAGTTCACCTGACCCTCGTCGCGGTAGTCCAGGATATGGGTGGCGATTCTGTCGAGGAACCAACGGTCGTGCGAGATCACCATGGCACAGCCTGGGAATTCCAGCAGGGCTTCTTCCAGTGCACGCAGGGTTTCGACGTCGAGATCGTTGGTGGGCTCATCGAGGAGCAGCACGTTGCCGCCAGCCTGGAGCAGCTTGGCTAGATGCACACGGTTGCGCTCACCGCCCGACAGAGTGCCGATGATCTTCTGCTGATCGCCGCCGCGGAAGTTGAAGCGGCCCACATAGGCACGGCTCGGGATCTCAGTGTTGTTGATACGCATGATATCTTGACCGCCAGAGATCTCCTCCCATACGGTCGCCTTGTCGTTCATGGCATCGCGGAACTGTTCCACCGAGGCGATCTGTACCGTATCACCCACTTCGATGCTGCCGCTGTCTGGCTGCTCGGCGCCGCTGATCATCTTAAACAGAGTCGACTTACCGGCACCGTTTGCGCCGATAATACCGACGATAGCGCCTTTAGGTACGCTGAAGCTCAGGTTGTCGATAAGTACCCGATCGCCATAAGACTTGGTCAGGTTGTTGACCTCGATCACCTTGTCACCAAGACGTGGCCCTGGCGGAATAAACAGCTCGTTGGTCTCGTTACGTTTCTGGTAGTCGTTGGTGTTCAGCTCTTCGAAGCGCGCCATACGCGCCTTGCCCTTTGACTGACGGCCCTTGGCACCTTGACGAACCCACTCGAGCTCCTTGGCAATGGTCTTCTGGCGAGCGCTCTCGGCGGCCGATTCTTGTTGCAGACGGGCGTCTTTCTGCTCTAGCCATGAAGAGTAGTTGCCTTCCCAGGGGATACCCTCGCCACGGTCGAGTTCTAAGATCCAACCGGCGGCATTGTCGAGGAAGTATCTATCGTGGGTAATGGCCACAACTGTGCCTGTGTATTCCTGCAGGAAGCGTTCAAGCCAGGCGACAGACTCGGCGTCCAAGTGGTTGGTCGGTTCGTCCAGCAGCAACATATCTGGTTTTTCAAGTAGCAGACGACAGATAGCCACACGGCGACGCTCACCACCTGATAGCACCTCAATCTTCTCATCCCAATCTGGCAGACGCAGCGCGTTAGCGGCGCGTTCGAGAATATTGTCCAGGTTGTGGGCATCCTGGGCCTGGATGATGGCTTCCAGCTCGCCTTGCTCTTTGGCAAGGGCGTCGAAATCGGCATCTGGCTCGGCATACAGGGCATAAACCTCGTCGAGACGGGTCAGGGCGTTCTTGGCCTCGCTTACCGCTTCTTCGATCGCTTCACGCACGGTTTGTTGGGGATCTAGCTTAGGCTCCTGGGGCAGGTAACCTATCTTAAGATCCTGCATTGGACGCGCTTCACCCTCGATCTCGGTATCGATACCGGCCATGATGCGCAGCAGGGTAGATTTACCCGAACCGTTGAGACCCAATACGCCAATCTTGGCGCCGGGGAAAAAGCTTAAGGAAATATCTTTGAGGATCTGCTTCTTCGGCGGGACTATCTTGCCCACGCGTAGCATGCTGTATACAAACTGAGCCATAAAAAAGTTTACTCACTGACGAAACAATGGGGGCAATTCTACTGTAATCGCCCTAGAACTTAAATCGGATTTTCGGTGGGAGATTTTAGCTCGCATTATCACCCCTCCCATAGTGAGGCGTTTTTGTTTTGTGACCTAGTGTAAAAATTGTTAACATCTGCGCAACCTAGGCTGGCCGCCTGTTAGGTGATGCCTGGGCACCAATAAAAATAAAGACAAAAATAACCACAAAGATAAGGGATCGATCTTGAACGCCACCCCCCCATTTTTTGCCGCCTCCCTGTTTGGCGGCATGAGCCTACTATTGTCAGCCCCTGCGCTAGCCGATACTCAGTCCCAAGTCGTTGAGACATTGCCTTTAGTGGCACAGACAGATCGCCCCGTGACTTACTCGGCGCTGGCTAGTGATGGAGATGCCTCTTTAGAGAAAGAAGCCCTTAGTGAAAAAGGTGTCCTTAGTGAAAAAGATACCCTTAGCGAGAAGGACTGGTGGGGAGCCACGCTGGAGATCTCTACCGTGCTGGTGCTGGGTGAGCTGCTCTATAAGACAGGCTCACAGGCCATGGAAGACGATTTCGATTATGAAATCGATGGCAATGCGGCCGAGTTTTTCTACGACAGGCTGACCACTGGTGCGTCGTGGAAATATGATGATAACGATATCGGCATGAACTGGGGCCATGCCTACGCCGGCGCCCTCTATTATCAGGCGTTTCGTAACCATGGTTTTAACTATTACGAGTCGACTCTGGGCACCTTTGCCGCCTCTACCATCTGGGAGGTGTTTGCCGAGTATAAGGAAGTGGTGAGCATCAACGATCAGATAGTCACCACCTGGGGCGGCGCGGTATTGGGGGAGAGCCTGTATCAGTTTACCGAGATGCTGGCCGCCAAAGAGGGCTGGCTGCCAGCGGGCCTTAGCTACCTGTTTAACCCCTCGCGGGCGGTGCGGGGCTGGTTTGGCTACCAGAGCCCTAGCAGGTTCGATCGCAGCCAGGCCAAAGACAGCTTCTCCGTCTATACCGGCGTGCGCTATGCCAGCAAGGACGAGGCGGACGTCAGCAGCACCATGGCGATGCTGGGGATGCGCGCCGCTATCGACAGCCGCGAAGGCAAGTATGATTCACTGAGCGGCACCCCAAGCCGGGTCGAGATGATGATGGAGACGGCCCTCTCTCAAGAGGGCGTGGAGGAGTGGCAGATGGCCACGCAACTCTTGCTGGGCAGCTACGGCCGCAAACATAGAGGCGGGGGACTGGCCAGCGACTGGTCTCACAGCTTCTATGTCGGCCCATCGACGGGCATGGAATATACCAGCCTGGGGCTGGAGCTGGATGAAGATTTCTACGCCGTGGTCAATCTACTCGGACTGTCGTTTGGGGCCAACTGGTCGACTCAAGATATCAATATCGATCTGCGCAGCGATCTCTTTGGTGACTTTGCCATGGTGAAGCCGTTCGCGACCAAAGATTATCTGTCTCAGGGGCGGCATTTCTGGGGCACTAAATCAGTGCTTTGGGAGGGAGAGTATGGTTACGCCTGGGGCCACACCTTTAATCTGTCGCTGGAGGCCAGTTACCGCAACCTCTTGCTGGGCATGCGCCTTAAGTCTCAGCGCTGGACCTCGATCAACGACAGGGAGAATGAGCGCACGCCGCTGTGGAATCCCAACAACAGCGACCTGGATTTTGATGACGCGAGAGACAGGTATGAGATCTATCTCAGCTATGGTGTTAGCGGCGATTTGACCCTGAGTCTGCACCATGAGCGGATCGATCGCAGCGGCGAAATTCACGGTATCGACAACCCTGGCATCTATAGCCGCCTCGACGACACGGAGCAGCGTAGTTGGCTGCAACTCGAATACCATTATTGATTACCTTACTGATTACCTTTACTAATGCAAAATGACGGTCCGGCGCCGTCATTTTTGTTGGATTAATAAAACAGTGTTTTCGTTCAAAAGGCTGTAAACCAGCCATTTTGTCCCTTGCAAAAAAGGAGTCTTGGCAAAACAGGGCTTAATCGCCCGACTTTTGTTGTAAGGGGCATTTTGATGAACATTTCTCAGCTTGAATCGCAACTAATTTCATGTCGCAAATGCTGGGATTGTGATCGAATGCACTGTAGAATACCGCGCAACCCTACCTTAATAAGACTTTACAGCTGGAGTGACCAATGCTGAAAAAAGAGATGAACATCGCCGACTTTGATCCGCAACTGTTTGAAGCGATCCAGGAAGAGACTCGTCGTCAAGAAGAGCACATCGAGCTTATCGCCTCGGAAAACTATACCTCTCCTCGTGTGATGGAGGCTCAAGGTTCTCAGCTGACGAACAAGTACGCCGAAGGTTATCCTGGCAAGCGTTACTACGGTGGTTGTGAGCATGTCGATATCGTCGAAAACCTAGCTATCGAGCGCGCCAAAGAACTGTTCGGTGCGACCTATGCTAACGTTCAGCCTCACTCCGGCTCACAGGCTAACAGCGCAGTTTACATGGCGCTATTGCAACCAGGCGATACCGTACTGGGTATGAACCTGGCTCACGGTGGTCACCTGACTCACGGCTCACCAGTAAACTTCTCTGGCAAGCTGTACAACATAGTGCCTTACGGCATCGACGAGTCTGGCAAGATCGACTACGACGAGATGGAGCGTCTGGCCGTTGAGCACAAGCCTAAGATGATGATTGGTGGTTTCTCTGCTTACTCTGGTATCGTCGACTGGGCGCGCATGCGTGAGATTGCCGACAAGATTGGTGCTTACCTGTTTGTTGACATGGCTCACGTTGCAGGCCTTATCGCTGCCGGTGTCTATCCTAACCCAGTGCCACATGCACACGTGGTGACTTCGACGACTCACAAGACCCTAGCCGGTCCTCGCGGCGGTATCATTCTGTCTGCGGCAAACGACGAAGACCTGTACAAGAAGCTGAACTCGGCGGTATTCCCAGGTGGTCAGGGTGGCCCATTGATGCACGTTATCGCCGGTAAGGCGGTGGCCTTCAAGGAAGCCTTGTCTCCTGAGTTCAAGGCTTACCAACAGCAGGTTGTGGTTAACGCTAAGGCGATGGCTAACACCTTCATCGAGCGTGGTTTCGATGTGGTATCTGGCGGCACAGAAAACCACCTGTTCCTGCTGGATCTGATCGCTAAAGATATCACGGGTAAAGATGCCGATGCGGCCCTGGGTCGTGCCAACATCACGGTAAACAAGAACTCAGTGCCTAACGATCCACGCTCACCTTTCGTGACCTCGGGTCTGCGTATCGGTTCGCCAGCCATCACGCGTCGCGGCTTTAAAGAAGCAGAAGCGGTTGAGTTGACTAACTGGATCTGTGACATTCTCGATGACATCAGCAACGAAGGCACTATCGAGCGCGTGAAGAACCAGGTGCTTGAATTGTGCGCTAAGTACCCTGTTTACGGTTAACCTTAAGGGTTAAATCGGGTAAACTCCGATGGCCGCTACTGATGTTAATATTGGTAGCGGCCATTTTTGTATCTATTTCAAGGGAAAGCTCCCCAAGATACCGATTAGCATATGCTGGAGGCTCAATGCATTGTCCGTTTTGCAGCGCAACCGACACTAAGGTGATTGATTCTCGTCTGGTGGCCGATGGTCATCAGGTGCGTCGTCGTCGCGAGTGTCTGCTTTGTCACGAGAGATTTACCACCTTCGAAGGCGCCGAGCTGGTGATGCCCAGAGTGGTGAAACAAGATGGCAGCCGCCAACCCTTCGATGAAGACAAGCTGCGTGGCGGCATGCTCAGAGCGGTCGAGAAGCGCCCCGTGTCGATGGACGAGATAGAGCAGGCGCTCAGCAAGATTAAATCTACCCTAAGGGCCACGGGCGAGCGCGAGGTCACCTCTAAGATGATAGGTAATCTGATGATGGATCACCTGGTCAATCTCGACAAGGTGGCCTATATCCGCTTCGCCTCAGTGTACCGCGCCTTCGAAGATGTCTCCGAGTTCGGCGAGGCGATTGCCAAGTTGCAAAACGATAAGAGCAAACCGGGCAAGTCTTAGATTATGCGTAGCGGGGCTTCCCCAATTATTCTCAAGAGATGGCGATCCAGACATGGCCTGGTCCAAATTTGATTCTCAGATGATGGCGCGTGCCATCCAGTTGGCCCGCAAGGGCCAGTACACCACCCGTCCCAATCCGAATGTGGGCTGCGTGCTCGTCCAGGGGGAGACCCTTGTGGGCGAGGGCTTTCATATCGCCGCCGGTGGCCCCCATGCCGAGGTGCATGCCCTGCGTATGGCGGGCGATAACGCCAAAGGCGCCACAGCCTACGTGACCCTGGAGCCCTGTAGTCACTATGGCCGCACGCCCCCCTGCGCCGAGGGGCTGATTAAGGCGCAGGTTTCCCGCGTCGTGGTAGCGGTCACCGATCCAAACCCTCAGGTCTCCGGTCGGGGCATCAAGATGCTCGAGGATGCCGGTATTCGCGTCGAGGTCGGCCTGCTGCAAGAAGAGGCCGCCGCCCTCAACCCCGGGTTTATGAAGCGGATGCGCACCGGGCTGCCCTGGGTAAGCATCAAGCTGGCCGCCAGCCTCGATGGTAAGACGGCGCTTTCCAATGGCGTGTCTAAATGGATCACCGGCCCCGAGGCGCGCCGTGACGTGCAGCGCATGCGCGCCCGTTTCGACGCCGTGGTGACAGGCATAGAGACGGTACTGGCCGACGACCCAAGTTTGAACGTGCGACATGGGGAGCTAGGTTGTTTAAGTGAGCAACTAGCGGATGCCGATATTCGTCAGCCTCTGCGTGTCGTGCTCGATTCTCGCGCGCGTCTTGGCGCCAAGCCTAAGCTGTTTGACACTGAGTCCCCCGTGCTCTTGGTGAGCTGCCAGCCCTATCCCGATGAGGTTGTGAATGCCTGGCCCGAACAGGTGAGTCAGCTGCAACTGACCAGCGACAATGGCCAGGTGCCGTTAAAGGCGCTGCTCGAACACCTTGGCGAGCAAGTTAACAGTGTGATGGTGGAGGCCGGGGCGACTCTGGCCGGTGCCTTCATGGCACAGGGACTGGCGGACGAGTTGGTGCTGTATCAGGCGCCCAAGATCTTAGGCGGCCACGGACGTAACCTGCTGGCCCTGCCAGACTATACTGAGATGGCACAGTTACCCGGCCTGCGTCTGTGTGACGATCGCCGCATCGGCGCCGACAGACGCCTTACCTTTCAATTAAGTCACAATCATTTACCGATCGATAAAGAGTAGTTAGTCATGTTTACAGGGATCATCGAGGCTGTGGGCAGCCTGAGAAAAATTGAGCGTCGCGGCGATGATATTCGCCTGACCGTGGCGAGCGGCAAGCTGGACTTAAGTGACGTTAAATTGGGTGACAGCATCGCCACCAATGGCGTGTGCCTGACCGTCGTCGAGCAGATGGTCGATGGTTATGTGGCCGATATCTCCGCCGAAACCGTGGCCTTGACCGGCTTTGCCCATTATCAGGTGGGGCAGAAGGTCAACCTGGAGAAGGCGGTCACCCCAACTACGCGTCTTGGCGGACATATGGTAAGCGGCCACGTCGACGGCGTGGCCAGCGTGGACGACAGGCAGTATCGCGGCAAGGCGATCGAATTCTGGTTGACGCCGCCTAAGGGCTTAGCGCGCTATATCGCCCATAAGGGCTCTATCACCATAGATGGCGTTAGCCTGACGGTGAACGAGGTGGACGGCGAGCGTTTTCGCCTGACCATAGTGCCTCACACCGCCAGCGAAACCACGCTTATTGATCTCAAGGCGGGTGACAGGGTCAACATCGAGGTGGATCTGATCGCCCGGCACCTAGAGCGCCTGCTGAGTTTCTCTCACTCAGAGGAAAATCCAGCGAAAGAATCAAAGGTCACCATGGATCTGTTAGCTCGCTCCGGCTTTTTAAGATAGACACTGGCAATCCCGGTCGATAGCAGATTAAATTACTCTTACTATAAGAATATTTCAAGGTCTAACAGTTTAAGGTCTAACAATGGCACTACACAGCATAGAAGCGATTATCGAAGATATCCGTCTGGGTAAGATGGTTATCTTGATGGATGACGAAGATAGAGAGAATGAAGGCGACCTGATCATGGCTGCCAACCTGGTGACGCCCGAGGCGATCAATTTCATGGCCACCTATGGCCGCGGCCTCATCTGCCAGACCATGACCAAGGCCCGCTGCGAGCAGCTTAACCTGCCGCTGATGGTGAGCAACAACAATGCCCAGTTCTCCACCAACTTCACCGTGTCTATCGAGGCGGCAGAAGGGGTGACTACGGGCATCTCTGCCTACGACAGAGCCGTTACCGTGCAGGCCGCCGTGGCCCGCGATGCCAAGCCGTCGGATATCGTGCAGCCGGGTCATATCTTCCCACTGATGGCTCAAGAGGGCGGGGTACTTATCCGCGCTGGTCATACCGAGGCGGGCTGCGATCTGGCGCGCCTGGCCGGTCATGAGCCATCGGCGGTGATTGTCGAGATCCTCAACGAGGATGGCACCATGGCCCGTCGCCCGGATCTTGAGGTGTTTGCCGAGAAGCATGGCCTTAAGATAGGCACTATCGCCGATCTGATCGAATACCGTAACACCAAGGAAACCACAGTGGTGCGCGAGGCCAAGTGCAAGCTGCCGACCCGTTTCGGCGAGTTTGACATGATCACCTACCGCGACACCATAGACAACCAGCTGCACTATGTGTTGGTGAAGGGAGAGGTAGAGGCTAACGCCTTGGTGCGCGTGCATCTGCAAAACACCTTCAACGACCTGCTGCACTCTGAGCGTGACGAGAAGCGCAGCTGGCCGCTGGAAAAAGCCATGGCGCGTATCGCCGATGAGGGCGGCGTGTTAGTGGTACTGGGTCATCAGCAGAGTAACGAGGAGCTGATCGCCAAGGTTAAGGCGTTCGAGGCGGAAGATAAGGGTGAGATTGGCGCACCGGCACCGTGGCAGGGCACCTCACGTCAGGTGGGCGTGGGTTCGCAGATCCTCGCCGATGTTGGCGTGACCAGCATGCGTCTGCTCAGCTCGCCTAAGCGTTACCATTCGCTGTCGGGTTTCGGGTTGGAAGTCACTGAATATATTGCAGAATAAGTTACTCTGTAGGGAATTCATCGATTTGAGTTAAATTGCATGGGGATCAACGCGGTGGGCTGTGGTATCATACCGCCTCTTTTTTCCCGTGCCGGGTTTGTTAAGCTAATTTAGGTAAGATAAATGAACGTAGTTCAAGGTAATATCGAGTCGAAAAACGCCAAAGTGGCCATAGTGGTTTCACGTTTTAACAGCTTCGTGGTTGAAAGTCTGCTAGAAGGCGCGGTGGATACATTGAAGCGCTTCGGTCAGGTCGCCGATGACAACATTACCGTTGTCCGCGTACCCGGTGCCGTAGAGCTGCCACTGGCAGCCCGTCGTGTGGCGGCAAGTGGTAAATTTGACGGTATCATTGCGCTGGGCGCCGTGATCCGTGGTGGTACGCCACACTTTGATTTTGTTGCAGGCGAGTGTAACAAGGGGCTGGCTCAGATAGCGCTTGAGTTCGACCTTCCTGTGTCATTCGGTGTATTGACCACAGATACCATTGAACAGGCTATCGAGCGTTCTGGTACTAAGGCAGGTAACAAGGGCGGCGAAGCGGCACTTGGTCTGCTAGAGATGGTCAATGTTCTGCAAGAACTAGAACAGCAGTTGTAAGATTAGGAACCAAGATGAAACCTTCAGAGCGCCGTAAAGCCCGTCGTCTAGCGGTACAAGCTATCTACTCATGGCAGCTAAGCGGCAATAATGTTGCCGACGTGGAGCATGAATTTCTCACTGAGCAGAAGATCGATGGCGTCGACGTTAGCTATTTCCGTGAATTGCTATCAGGCACCACGACCAAGTCGGCTCAGTTGGATGAGTTGATTATGCCTCACCTCGAGCGCCCGTTCGATGAGGTTTCGCCTATCGAGAAGGCGGTGCTGCGCATCGCCACCTACGAGCTGACCTTCCGTAAGGATGTGCCATACAAGGTCGCCATCAACGAGGCGATCGAGCTGGCCAAGGCCTTCGGCGCCGAAGATGGCCACAAGTTCGTTAACGGCATTCTCGATAAGATAGTCGCTAAAAAGTGATACAATAAACGGCGTCCCAGGATGCCGTTTTTTATATTCAGGTTTAGCCCCGACACCTCCCCCGTCAGAAAGTGTGCTAGCTGATTAACCCTTACTATGGTTCTTAAGACTGTGAAAGAGTTTACACTGATAGATCATTTCTTCGCTAACCTAGGCCAGAACCGCCGTGATGTGCACCTCGGCATAGGCGATGACTGTGCCCTGGTCCAGCCTGGTGAAAACAAGGTGATTGCCATCTCCTGTGACACCCTGGTTGAGAATGTACACTTCTATGCCGACATGCCTGCCAAGGCGCTGGGTTATAAGGCGCTGGCGGTTAACCTGTCTGATCTCGCCGCCATGGGGGCCGAGCCCGCCTGGATGACGCTTGCCCTTACGCTTCCTGAGGTGGATGAGAGCTGGCTTCAGGAATTTAGTCAGGGGCTGAAAGAGGCCGCCGAGTATTATGGAGTTGCCCTGGTTGGTGGTGACACGACCCGTGGTCCTAAGTCGATCACCATCACCATCAATGGCCAGGTGCCCGAAGGCAAGGCGTTAACCCGAGGCGGCGCCAAGAATGGCGACTGGATCTATGTGACAGGTAGCCTCGGCGATTCCGCCGTGGGGCTGGCCATTTTGGGAGACAAGCTTAATGTCGAGGGTGAGGCGAGAGAGCACTTTATTCAGCGTCACTATTTCCCGACCCCTAGGGTGCTCGCGGGTCAGTCGCTGCGAGGATTAGCCTCGAGCGCCATCGATCTTTCCGACGGTTTCGTGTCTGACATAGGCCATATCCTTAAACAGTCTCAGGTGGGAGCCGTAGTGGATGTCGATCGTCTGCCCTTGTCGGCCCAGATGCGCGAATCTTTGGATGAATCAGTAGCACTTGGCTATGGCCTGACCGGCGGCGAAGATTACGAGTTGCTGTTTACCGTGCCTGAGGCTCAGCGCGGCGCGCTGGAGACGGCGCTGGCCCACGCCGGGGTAAGCTTTACTCAGGTGGGGCAGATAGCCACGGGCGATAAACTGCGCCTGATCAAGGACGGCGAACCCTACACCCCAACACACTTTGGTTTCGAGCACTTTTAAACATGCAGTTATGGTCGAGCGATCCGGTTCTTAAGAAGCTCTCACTGGCAAATCCTATTCATTTCCTGGCCTTGGGTTTCGGTTCAGGCCTCGCCGCTAAGGCGCCTGGCACCTTCGGTACCCTGGCGGCGATTCCGCTTTATCTGTTGATGGCAGGCCTTCCGCTGAGTTGGTATCTGGGGTTGACGCTTGTGAGCGTACTCGCCGGATTCTATATCTGTGACAAGGCGTCAAAAGATATGGGCGTGCATGATCACGGTGCCATCGTCTGGGACGAGGTGGCGGGTCTGTTGATCACCCTCATCGCTGCGCCCGCCGGTTGGCTCTGGCTGGCGATTGGTTTCGCGCTGTTTCGCTTCTTCGACATCCTCAAGCCCTGGCCCATCAAGGTGCTGGATGCCAAGGTTCATGGCGGCATAGGCATCATGATTGATGATGTGCTCGCCGGGGTGTTTGCATTTTTGTGCCTACAGGGGATCGTCTATCTGGCCGGATAGTGATTGGTTTACCCAGTTCTGAGTTGAAATTAAGTCCCGACTGTCGATGGCGAGCGCGCCGAGACAATCGGGATTTTTGTTTTTGGCACACCAGCAAAAATTTGATTTGTCGCTGCGCTGACTGCTTGCGCGGTTTTAACTTTTATACCAATCACAGTAAATATGTGATCAGAAATAGCGCAGGAAAAACGCTTGAGAACAAAGCAGGATTTTTAGATAAGTAGTTATTCTACAATTAAAAATACTAATACAGTTATCGAGCGTTTTAACAAGCTAGAATGATAAATTGTTTATTACGATTGGTATTAGTCGCTTTCAGGCAACAGGAGACAAGTTATGGATGATGAGAGCCTTAATCAAAACAGGTCGGAAGTTGAGTTCAGTGGTAGCTGCCTATGTGGCGGTGTGGCCTTTAGCTTGGTGGGCCGCTTCGATGCCTTTTATCTGTGTCATTGTCATCGTTGTCAGAAGGGCACAGGCTCGCTCCATGGTGCTAATCTATTTTCTCATCATCTTGTGCTCAACTGGCGGCGGGGAGAGGCCTTGCTGCAACATTTCCAGGTGGCCAATAGTCGACATAGGCGCTGCTTCTGTAAGGTATGTGGCTCGCCAATGCCCTATCGGCTCGATGAGTTCAACCTGGTAGTGCCGGCTGGCTGTCTGGACGTTGAGGTGCCTATAGCGCCGATGGCAAAGCTGTTCATGGAAGAACGGGCGAATTGGGGGGAAGAAGTCCAATCTGTGCCCGGTTTCGATCGTCTTCCGGAATAAACTCATGTGTTAAAGATCCCCTGATATGTGTCAGGGGATGAGAGCAAGACGATGATCGAAACAGAAGGTTTATTCTTCTGGCGAGTTATCCCTAGCTTCTTCACTAGCCTTAGTCTTCATCTCTGCTGAGATAGCAGGAGTCGTTAAGCGGGTAACCAGCTCGGCGCGCAGCGATTCCACCTTGTTAGCCGTTGCCTGATAACTCTCAAAAGAGGAGATGCCAGAGCAGAGAATAAATTTTCCCATGGGGTTATAGGCGTACTCTTTGAGGGTCGATAGCGAGAGGTCATCGGGGCAGGGCTTGATGTCTGCCTCACCCGTTAAGAAGTTGGCGTAGCGGTTGGCGGTATCCTGTTGTTGCAACAGTGGCATAAGCAGAGCCTCGGTGACCTTAGCGGTGATGCTTGCGTCTTCACCCGCCTCATATGATTGTGTCATCTTAGTCAGGAAGTGCCATTCGCCACGTTTGGCTCGCTCAAGGGATAGCACGTCTCCTGCAGTGGGGGCCAGCCAAAGGCTAGGTAAGCTAGTATCTTCATCCTCTGTTCGCATTTGACTAACGAGCAGCTCGCCCAGCTTCATGTTTTGCTTGAGCGCCGAGATGGCTAGGAATTTATTACCTAGCATATTGATTCGTTCGGCTGCCTGCTGCCAGAACTGCATATCTTTGTCTATGGCGGTAATAAGGGAGGTTGAATCCGTGCCATTGATGTAGGCATCGACAAGGTATAGCTGCTGTGCGGCGATCAGATGTTGGATAGGTAGAAGATCGCTATACATGTTGAAAAGGGTATCATCCTGCCAATTACCGAGGGAGAGTAGGGTGCGGTAGCGCTTAATCAGCCAGGTATGGTCAACGAGTGTAGTCTTTAGTGTCTCTGTCTCGGCCAATAGGGCTGCACAGTCATCAAGATAGCCTTCTTGTTTGAGGCAAGTGGTAATTGGCCATTCGGGACGCTCGAATTTTTCGTCGACAGTCTTTTCTGGCCTTTCTAAAACAACAAGTTGTTTGAGCGCCTGATAGCGTTTAAGCCCGACCTCCATCGGGTCATCATCTTTCGGCGCATCGAAACCCATGGCATAAAGATAAGGATTGTTTTCCAGGTGCAGACTCAAGGCGGTCTCTTCGGCGTTTACCTGCTCAAGATAGGCGCTCGCCTGAGCTGATGGCTCGCTATCTTGTAGATTGATCAGCAGCAAGATGAGATAGCCGCCGACGGGAATGAGCAGCAGGGTGAATAAGATCCATTTCAGAGCACGAAAAAAGTGTCGCATTTCAAATCCTTGTGGCTTTTAACTTAGTATCGACAGCAAAGGGCTCAGTTTATCAGAGTCTCTTCGCTGTGCAACAGCGCTACATAAGCGGCGCAATAGGCTCGTCTCAGAGGTGCTTATGAAATAAAAAGCGCGGCCTGAATCTTGCCGCGCTTTGCTTGCTAACCAGCCTAATGGTGGCCAATTTTTTGATCTTACTGGCTTAGCCCTGTAGTAACTCTTTGGCATTGGCCAGGGTATTGTTGGTGATGACATCACCGCCCAGTAGGCGCGCCAGCTCTTCGATACGTTGCCCCTTATCCAGTGGCACCATGGAGGTCTCGGTTTGGCCTGACTTGCTCTGCTTGTTGACGAACATATGCTGATGACCGTTGCCGGCCACTTGGGGCAAGTGGGTCACACAGAGTACCTGTGTCGACTCGCCTAAGGCGCGCAGCATCTTGCCCACCACGGCCGCGGTCGGGCCAGAGATCCCCACGTCGACCTCGTCGAAGATGAGGGTCGGAGTGGCAACCTTCTTGGCGGTGATCACCTGAATGCCCAGTCCGATACGCGACAGCTCGCCGCCCGAGGCCACCTTGGCGATGGGCTGTAGCGGCTGACCCGGGTTGGTCGTGACCTGAAACTCCACAGTATCGCAGCCGTTTGGCGACATCATCTCGGGATTAAACTGCACGTCGATGACAAACTTGCCCTTAGGCATGCTCAGCTCATGGATAGAGCGGGTAACCTGCTTGTCCAATTCCTTGGCGTAACGCTGGCGGCTCTGGCTGAGCTTCTGAGCATGGGCGATGAAGCTCTCGCGGCAGCTCTCGAGCTGCTGGGCGATCTCATCGAGTTTCTCCTCATCCGAGTCCAGCTCACTGAGCTCCTGGCTAAGTGCCTGATGATGCTGATAGAGATCTTTGGCGTTCACATGGTGCTTGCGCGCCAGCATCATGATTTTAGACAGGCGTTGCTCCAGGGCGGCAAAGTGATCCGGGTCCAGTTCCAGCCTGTCTAAGTATCTTTGTAGCTCGCTGCTACTCTCCTGCACCTGGATCAGGGCATCGTTGAGCATGTTACCTACGCCTTTTAGCTCAGGGTCATAACCTTCGAGCTCCTGGGCCTGATCCAGGCTCATGTTGAGTAGCGATTCGATGGCGCCCTCTTCGCTGTCTTGCAGCAGATAGAGGGTGCGTTGGCAGGCCTGGATAAGCGCCGTACCATTGGCCAACTTCTTATGCTCGGCCTCTATCTCTTCAAACTCCTCTTCGCCCAGGGCGAACTCGTCGAGCTCCTCGACCTGATATTGCAGCAGCTGTTTGCGGGCGATGCGCTCATGCTGCGACTGCTGCAGCTGGCTCAGCTCTTTTTGGATCAGCTTGAAGCGCTGGTAGCTGGCGCTGCAGGCCTCGAGCAGCATCTTGTGGTTGGCGTAGCTGTCGAGCAGGGTGAGTTGATGCTCACTCTTCAGCATGGCGTGATGGGCATGTTGACCGTGAATGCCGATAAGCAGCTGGCCCAGGGCGCGCATCTGGCTCAGGGGAACCGGGTTACCGTTGATGTAGGCCCGTGAGCGGCCGTCACTGCCTATGGTGCGGCGCAGGATACATTCATCGTCTAGCTCGAGATCATTGTCCTCTAACCAACGTTTGGCCAGCGGGATATCGCTGAGGGCGAAGCGGGCACTGACTTCGGCCTTGCTGGCACCGGGGCGGACCGTGTTGGCATCGGCGCGGTTACCCAGGCACAGGCCCAGGGCATCGATGGCAATCGATTTCCCCGCGCCGGTTTCGCCTGTGATGCTGGTCATCCCAGACTTAAAATCGAGTTCTAAAAAGCGGACAATGGCAAAGTTATTGATGCTGAGCTGACAAAGCATGATGACATCCTTTTACAAAGTACTGTATTCATGAACAGTATATACTGAATTTTTATACAGTAAATACCTGTGTGCTTTTTATCCGTTAAAACACGCTGGCGGTGCCTGAGCCGAGCCAATGGTGCAGCAGTGGAATGGTGGCAAAGCTAATCACTATTCCTAAGCTGATGGTCTGGGCGCTACTGGTGGCACCCACATTAAACCTGTGGGCCAGTAGGTAGACGCTGGCGCAGTCGGTAGGGCTGCCAGAATCACGCCCATTTCCAATAGTTGTCCCTTTACTCCCAGGGCGCCGAGCAACAGGTAGGCCAGCAATGGCTGTAGCAATAGCTTAGTCAGGTTGAGCAGGGTGAGTTCAGCCAGACGCGATTGTATGCCAGTGGCGTTTCTCCCTCCCTGATTGGCCTTGCAGAGCACCATGCCGATGGCAAACAGGGCGCAGGGGCTGGAGGTCATGCCAAATTGCCTGATGATCTCGGCGATAGGGCTGTACAGCTCTATGTGGGCGGCCGATATAGCAACCCCGGCCAGGCTGCCCAATATGATGGGGTTTTGGATGAGGGCTAACACTACCGTCTTGAGTGCGCTGTCTGTCTGGCCCTGAAACAATGCCAGTTGGGCCAGCACTATGGCAAATACGGTGACGGACAATAGGCTGGCCAAGGCGGCTGCGGCCAACGCCAGCTGATCGCCGGGAAACAGCATCATCATCAGCGGGATGCCGATAAAGGAGGTGTTGCCGAAGGTGGTATTGAGGGCCCTGATGGCGGCGAGGGGCTTCTCTTTGGGTTGTAACCAGAGGGAGAGCAGGCCGGTGAGCAGGTAAATCAGGGTCATGGCCAGGCTATAACCGCCAATAAAGCCCCAGTTGGCGATCTCCTCGATTGGGGTTTCGGCCAGCACTATCATCATGATTGCCGGAAAGGCGATGTAATAGACATATTGATTGAGCACGTTGTCGCTGCCTTCGGGCAGTAGCCGGGCTTTTTGCACGACAAAGCCGGTGACCATGATGCCAAATACGACAAAGAGTGGCGAGAGAGTGGATAACATAGGGAGACGACTTCCTTGGCTTGAGTCTGAGTGGCGCTTATCCTAAAAACTGTTATGGCTATTAGGTTACCACTTAGCCCGTCGTGTCCCTATAACGCTAAAGTCTAATGCTTGGGGCCAGACCGTCTTTGCAGCGGCTTGGGCGGCGGCAGGATGCCCAGCTCCAGATAGAAATGGATCTGACGCCTGAGTTCAAACAGGGAGCCGACGCGTCGCTGCTCCCCTATGGTGAGGCACCAGGTATTGGTTAACCCATCGGGGTTGGTCAATACAAATCCCTGGTAGATAAGTTTGCGCATTAGGCGCCCGCCGAGATACCTATGTTGGATACGCCTGCCTGAACAACCTCCTTGCGCAGCGCCTTGACGAAGTCGGCGGTGATCTTAGGGTTCTCTTCGATGATCTCCAGTAAAGAGGCCTGCAGTGCCTTCTCTTCCTGCATCACCTCGTGATTGAAGATGTGCTCGTCCAGCGCCGCTTCATCCATCTCATCCTCTAGGGTGGCCTCGATATAGTTGGCTACGGTGGCGGATGAGAGCTTGCTGATGTTGGTGATATCGTCTTCAACCTTGCTCTGCAGGGCGCTGAGCAGTGAGGTGAGGGCGACGGCCGCATCCATGGCTGGGTAGACGCCATAGACATCGAAATCGCTGGGTTCTGGGGTGTTGAGATCCAGACGCTCCAGGTAGAGGTCGATGTTAAGCTTCAGCTTCTGATCGTACATAGATTGCCACAGCAGGTTGAGCACGGTATCGAGCACCTGTGGGTCGCCAAACTCGCAGACTTCGCTGAACAGCTGATAGTTGGGGTACATGCGTTGGCAAAGGGCGATGGCGAACAGCTTCTTCTGTTCCAGTTCGAGGGCCTTGAGGCGCTTGAAAAACCCGGGTTTATTACTCATCGATCACATCCATAGATAACTGGGCTATTACTTGATTTGCGGCCGATTCTACCTTAGAAAGCTCGTCAAGTAACTCAAGTATTTCCGGCTCGACGAGATCGACGTCGGCATTTTGCTTGAGTGACTGTTCAATCTCTCGACAGAGTCGCTGCGTGGTCGGCACGCCGCAGTAGCAGCTGGCGCCGTGTAGCTTGTGGACATGGCTGACCATGGCCTGGCTGTCTTGTCTTTCGAGGGCGCCCGATATGTTGTCGCGGGTCTCGGGCAGGGAGTCGACCAACATCTGTAGCATCTCCAGCGCCAGGTTGGTCTTCTGGTTGGCCTGGGTCAGACAGAGATCCCAATTGAGGGTGTGCTGGTCGAAATGGGTAAACTGTGGCCGCGTCTTCCAGCGGCTAATCACGCTCTTGAGCGCAGCCTCATCGATAGGTTTTGGCAGGTAGCCATCCATGCCGCTCTGATCGATACGCTCGCGCTCTTCGGCAATGGCGTGGGCGGTCACGGCGACTATGGGGGTGTTGCGATTGAGCGAATGCTCACGTATCTGCTTGGTCGCGCTAAAACCGTCGGTGCCCGGCATCTGAATATCCATGAAGATGAGATCGAAGCTCTTGGCCTTGGCGATCTCTACTGCCTCCTGGCCGTTGTCGGTGACAGTAACCTGAGTGACCAGCTCCTTGAGCAGCGTCTTTATCAGCTTGAGATTGGCGGGGTTGTCATCCACCGCCAATACGCTCATGGGCTCGCGCTCCTGGGTCTCTTTGGCCGCCTCTTTGAACGGCATGGCTTCGAATTGGGCTCGGTGAGGATTGATCAGGGTCACCGCCAGGGCGCGCTCGCCTACCGGCGCCTGCATCACCTTGTCTACAGTGGGCTGGATCAGGCTCATCTTGGCGGCGCTTTCGGTGCTGCTGCATAGGTAGAGGGTATAGTCGCTGATCTTGGCAATCTTATTCAGTACGTTGAGCAGATTAGGGCTACTGGCCAGATCGTTACAGCTGATGATGGCATAGTCGAAGTGACGTCCCTCTTCGCCGGCGACACGGGCCAGATCTTCCGGGGTCGTGATGCTGACACTCTGCATGCCCCAGTGGCTAAGCAGGCTCTCATGGACCTTGCGTGACAGTTCCCTTGGCTCGAACAAGAGCACCGTCTTGTCGATGAGTTTATCGGTTTCTAGCGACTGACTGATAGGGTAGGAACTCAACTTGAGAGGCAGGGTGAACCAGAAGGTAGAGCCCTTACCCGGCGCCGAGATGCAGCCGATTTGACCGCCCATACGGTTGATCAGACGTTTGGTGATAATCAGGCCCAGGCCGGTACCGCCGAAGCGGCGCGAGATGGAGGAGTCTGCCTGGCCGAAGGCCTGGAACAGCTGCGCCTGATGTGGCTTGTCTATGCCTATGCCTGTATCGGTGATCTCACAGCGGACATTGACCTTGTCAGTCTCTTCGCTGGTCAGGCGCATTTTGAGGTGCACGCTACCGCTGTCGGTAAACTTGATGGCGTTGCCCACCAGGTTAGTGATCACCTGGCTGACCCGCAGGGCATCGCCAGAGACGTTGTCGTTGATGCTCGGCTCTATATCCACCACTAGTTCGAGATCTTTATCCTTGGCGCTGTTGGCCAGCAGTGAGATGGTGTCGTCGATCAGCTCGCGCAGGGCAAAGGGCATGTTCTCCAGTTCCATCTTGCCCGCCTCCAGCTTGGAGAAGTCTAAGATGTCGTTGATGATCCCCAACAGGTTGGTGGCGCTCTTTTCTATGGTCTTGATGTAGTCCTGCTGACTGGCATGCAGTGGCGTCTTTAATAGTTGCTTGGCGAAACCTATCACCCCGTTGAGCGGCGTGCGCAGCTCGTGGGACATGTTGGCCAGGAACTCAGACTTGATACGGCTGGCCTCCAGGGCGCGTTTCTTGGCCAGATCCAGTTCGACGTTTTGGATCTCTATCTGCTCCAGGGTTTCCCGCAGATCCGAGGTCGCCTGGTCGATGTTTTGTTGCATCTCCTCGTGGTATTCCGACAAGGAGCCGGCCATGGCGTTGATGCCGCGCTTGAGCAGGTCCAGTTCACCGATCAGGTTGCCGTCGACCCGGGTGTCCAACTTGCCCTCGCGGATCTTGGCCACCACGCGCACCATCTCGGTGATGGGGTGGGTAACGTTTTTCACCAGGCGGAAGGTAAATAATAGGTTAAGCTGCACGCCGATAAGGACGATGATAAAGGCGGCCACCGCGGCCCTGTGCTGCTCAAGCAGGGCATTTTCTTTGTTGAGTAACACGGCGATATAGCCGAGTTTGGCGGAGTTAACCTGCTGGGCCATGGAGTTGCTGTCGTAGGGGCTGACCACAAGTTCGCGCTGGCTGGAGAAGATGGGGCTGCGCATGATGATGCTATCGCCAAACTCCTCTACCTCTGTGGTCTGCAGCGAATCTATGGGCTCGTTGTAGCGCATAAACTCGTGGCTCTTATAGTGATGCGAGGTCACTATCACCCGGTTACTGGTGTCGAAGATGGCAATGAACTGCACCAGGTTGGATTTGTTGAGCTGTACCGAGGTGATCAGTCGCTTGGTGGTCTCGAAATTCTTGGTTTCCAGGCCTATTTCGGCCGAGATGGCGAGGGGCTCGATGATGTTACCGCCGCGCTCGATTAAGCTTTCTTCCAGCTCATAGAAACGATTTATGGTAAAATAGCTGCCAAGCAAAATACCAACCAAAATAGTGGGCGCTAAGGCCAGCACGAGAACCCAGGCTCTCAGGCTGTATTTAGTCATATTGTCTGCACTATTCATTGAGTTGGTATTATTTATCTACGATGGATATAGGTTACATTAGACTGCCAGACTTTGTGCAGTCTTTACTAGTATTTTTATTGTTTTAGAGGCCTAAATGGCACAATTTTATAAAGCTAAACCCCGTAAGACACAACAAACCCAGGCCAAGCAAAGTTTCCATGTGAGCCAGCTGGATCACCTAGGGGCGGGGATAGCCGAGCATCAGGGAAAAATCGTCTTTATTCCCGGCGCCCTGCCCGGTGAAAAGGTAACGGCGCAGATAACAGAGCAGAAGAAGCGTCACGCCAAGGCGAAGCTGATTAAGGTCGAGACCGCCAGCGCGGCGCGTATCGCCCCGAGTTGTCCTTATTATGGCCGCTGTGGCGGCTGCGACCTGCAACACCTTGAGCTCTCAGCCCAGCGTGCCGCTAAGCAAGATGCGCTTGAAAACCTGATTAATAAGATGGGCCGCACCCAGCCTCAGGCCATGAGTGAACCGCTAAGTGGCGAGGGCTGGCACTATCGCCGCCGCGCCCGTCTGGCAACCCAGTATCAGTGCGATAGTAAGCACCTCAACCTGGGCTTTCGTGCCCTGGCCAGCAGCGAGGTGGTTAACATAGATGCCTGCCCCGTGCTGGCTGAGTCGCTGTCAGATCTTATCACGCCGCTCAATCAATGCCTTAACCGCCTGAGTGCCAAGCGTAGTCTGGGCCATGTGGAGCTACTGTCAGTCGACTCGGGCCCTGGTGTGGTGCTGCGTATCACGAGTCCCTTGAATGACAAGGATAAAGCCTTGCTAGCAGCCTTTGGCGAGCAGCATGGGGTAAGGGTGATATTGCTCGACGACGAAAGCAGGCTTGAGACCCTTTGGGGCGACGAGGGCCTGCCTTTCTATCGGCTAGAGGATGGCAGTCAGCTTGGCTTTTCGCCAGGCAACTTCATCCAGGTCAATGGTGAGATCAATCAGCAGATGGTGACTCAGGCCATCGACTGGCTGCAGGTTCATCCCGGCGAGCGGGTGCTGGATCTCTTCTGCGGCGTGGGTAACTTTACCCTGCCGCTGGCCAAGGCTGGCGCCCAGGTGGTGGGTGTCGAGGGGGTCGAAGCCATGGTGGCCCAGGCAAGACTAAATGCCGGTGCGAGCGGCGTCGAGGGCGCCGAGTTTTATCATGGGGATCTTAGCGCGGATCTGTCCGCTGCACCTTGGCTCGGGCGTATCGACAAGTTACTGCTGGATCCTGCCAGAGCCGGCGCCTATGAGAGTCT
This sequence comes from Shewanella sp. cp20, assembly GCF_000832025.1. NCBI lineage: Bacteria > Pseudomonadati > Pseudomonadota > Gammaproteobacteria > Alteromonadales > Shewanellaceae > Shewanella > Shewanella sp. cp20. The sequence continues at coordinate 169,562 of NZ_JPII01000029.1, forward strand.
ACAATGGTTAAAGAAGATGAAGCCTAAGGCGATCGTCTATATCTCCTGTAATCCGGTGAGTCTGGCCAGAGATTGTGAGCCCTTGCTCGCCCAGGGATATGTGCTGAGTCGACTAGGCCTCATCGATATGTTTCCCCAGACACATCATATCGAGGCCATGGCCTTGTTTGAGCTGGGTAAATAGTTGTTAATCTTGGCCTAAGCGCGCAAATAGTCGGCGTATATCATTTGACTTTGGCGAGGGAATCCCCAAGATAGTGAGTTCATTATTGGCGATGTCATATGGCGCTTATTTAGGCCGCGGTCGAACGCTGTTAGGGGCAAGCAATCAAGTAATAGGACATGCAGTAGATGGTATCTGTTAGAGAAGCACATTTTAAAGACACAGATTTTCAATTGACCGAGTGGGTTAATCGTTATCTGAGTGACGCCGATGACGCCAGCACCTTACTCGCGCTGATTAAGCAGATCGAGGCGCTGGTGGCGAAACATGATGCTAACGATACCCTGCTGATCGGCCGTGCCCGAGAGCTGATCGAGATCCTGGCGCCGCTCAACATGGATATCGAGACCCTGCAGGCGGCGGTGATCTTCGTGGTGTTCGATGCTGGCTTGTTGACCGAGGAGCAGATACTTGAGCTGTTTGGCGACAAGCTTACCACCCTGGTCAATAGCGTGGTCACCATGGAAGCCATTGGGGCCCTCAAGGTCAACGAGCAGAGCCGGAACGCCGAACCCCAGATAGATAACATACGTAAGATGCTGCTGGCCATGGTGGAGGATGTCCGCGCCGTCGTGATCAAGCTGGCCGAGCGTATCTGTCTGCTGCGTGAGGTTAAGAATGCCGATGAGGAAACCCGTGTCCTACTGGCACGGGAGATCGCCGACATCTATGCGCCTCTGGCCAACCGCCTTGGCATAGGTCAGCTCAAGTGGGAGCTGGAAGATATCTCGTTTCGCTATCTGCACCCTGAGATCTACAAGGACATCGCCAAGCAGCTCGATGGCAAGCGGATGGATCGCGAGACCTATATAGATAACTTCGTTAACCAGTTGCAGCAGCGATTGGACGAAGAGCAGATCCGCGCCAAGGTCTATGGCAGGCCCAAGCATATCTACAGCATCTGGAAGAAGATGCGCGGTAAAGATCTTACCTTCGATGAACTCTTCGATGTGCGCGCGGTGCGAGTCGTCACCGAGCGTCTGCAGGACTGCTACGGCGCCTTGGGTGTAGTACACACGCTCTGGCATCATATTCCTAAAGAGTTCGACGATTATGTGGCCAACCCTAAACCCAATGGCTATCAGTCGATCCACACCATAGTCGTGGGGCCAGAGGGCAAGACGGTGGAGATCCAGATCCGTACCGAGCAGATGCATGAAGATGCCGAGCTGGGGGTGGCTGCCCACTGGAAGTATAAAGAGGGCACCACAGGCAAGCAGAGCGGCTACGAAGAGAAGATCAACTGGCTACGTAAGATCCTGCAGTGGCAGGAAGATGTGGCCGAGAGCGGCAACCTGGTGGACGAGGTGCGCAGCCAGGTATTCGAAGACAGAGCCTATGTGTTTACGCCAAACGGTGACGTGGTGGATCTGCCCATGGGCTCGACCGTGTTGGATTTCGCCTACTATATCCACTCCCAGGTGGGCCACAGGTGTATCGGTGCCAAGGTCGATGGCCGCATTGTGCCTTTTACCTATCAGGTCGAAACCGGTGAACGGGTAGAGATCATCACCTCCAAGCATCCTAACCCTAAGCGCGACTGGCTTAACCCTAACCTGGGCTATATCAAGGCATCGCGCACCCGCTCTAAGATCCAGCATTGGTTCAAGCAGCAGGACAGGGACAAGAATATCGTCGCCGGCCGTGAGATGCTCGAGGCCGAACTGGCACGCTCTGGCCTTACGCTGAAAGATGCTCACAGCGCCGTGGAACGCTTTAACATGGTGGGCATGGACGATCTGCTGGCCGGTATCGGCGGCGGTGACGTCAGGCTCAACCAGGTGGTCAACCACGTACAGAGCCGTATGCGGGTCAACGAAGTCTCCGAAGAGGAGGCGCTGGAAGATCTGCTGAAGAAGAATCAGGCGCGTTCTACAGGTAAGGGCAAGGGCCAGGTCGAGGTGAATGGCGTTGGTAACCTGCTCAGCCATATCGCCAAGTGTTGTCAGCCGGTGCCGGGGGATGAGATCTTCGGGTTTATCACCAAGGGCAGGGGGATCTCGGTTCACCGAGCCGATTGCGAACAGGTGAAGGAGCTGATGCGAGTGCATCCCGAGCGCAGTGTCGATGTGGTCTGGGGTGAGAACTACTCCGGCGGCTATAAGCTCAAGCTCAAGGTGCTGGCCAATGATCGCAGCGGGCTGCTGAGGGATCTCACCTCTGTGCTGGCGGCAGAGAAATCAAACGTGCTGGCCATGAGTTCATCGTCGGATGTGAAGACCCAGACTGCGGCTATCGAGCTGGAACTTGAGCTGTATAACCTCGAGGGCTTGTCGCGGGTGATCGCCAAGTTGTCTCAGGTCAGCGGCGTTATCGAGGCGAGACGCCTCTAAGCTGTAATGACAGCCTATAAAGCGTAATAAGAGGCGGCCCTGGCCGCCTTTTTGATGAGGTAAACGATGCAGAGCAAATCAGACATCCAAAGGCTGCTGACCATAATGGAGCGGCTCAGAGACCCGGAAACGGGTTGCCCCTGGGACAAGGCCCAGAGCTATCAGACCATAGTACCGTTTACGCTGGAAGAAGCCTTCGAGGTGGCCGACACCATAGAGCGCGGCACCCTGGATGAGCTCCCCGGGGAACTCGGCGATCTGCTGTTTCAGGTGATCTTCTATTGTCAGTTGGGTAAAGAGCAGGGCAGGTTCGATTTTGATCAGGTGGTGGAGAAGATCTGCACTAAGCTCACCGAGCGTCATCCCCATGTGTTTGGCGAGATGAGTCAGGCCTCGAGCGAGTCGGTGCGCGAGACCTGGGAGAGCATCAAGGCCAAGGAGCGCGCCGGGCGCTCGCTGCATTCGGTGCTGGATGATATTCCAAGGGCACTGCCAGCCTTGACCCGCGCGGCCAAGGTACAGCGCCGGGTGGCAACTGTGGGCTTCGACTGGAACGACTTAGGGCCTGTGGTGGCCAAGATCCATGAGGAGCTTGACGAGGTGATGGTGGAGGTCGCCGCCCAGGATAGCGACAAGATGGAGGATGAGCTGGGTGATCTGTTGTTTGCCGTGGTGAATCTGGCCAGGCATCTTAAGCTGGACCCTGAGCAGGCGCTGCGCCGGGCGACCAACAAGTTTGAACATCGCTTTCGTGGTGTGGAGGCCCTGGCAGCCCAGGCGGACAAACCCATGCAGGCGCATACCGTTGAGGAACTGGATGCCTATTGGGAGCAAGTCAAGCGAAATGATCCCTTAAAAGGCTAAAATAGTTGCTGTTACCTATTTGTCGAATCCAAAGGGCTTTGATATAATAACGCCCCGTCCTAGTGCTTTCTTGCAAGCACATATTTCCAACTCATTTTCTCAGGTTCAGCATGACTACAAGGTATATCTTCGTTACTGGTGGCGTGGTTTCATCACTAGGTAAAGGCATTGCAGCAGCATCATTGGCGGCAATTTTAGAGGCTCGGGGCCTTAACGTAACCATTATGAAGCTGGATCCTTATATTAACTTGGATCCGGGTACCATGAGCCCAACCCAGCACGGTGAAGTATTCGTCACCGAAGATGGTGCTGAAACTGACCTCGACCTGGGTCACTACGAGCGTTTCATCCGTACCAAGATGAACCGTCGTAACAACTTCACCACGGGTCGTATCTACGAAGAAGTGCTGCGCAAAGAGCGTCGCGGCGACTACTTAGGGGCCACCATTCAGGTGATCCCACACATCACCAATGCGATTAAAGAGAAAGTGCTTGAGGGCGGAGAAGGGCACGACGTGGCGATCGTAGAGATCGGCGGTACCGTTGGTGATATCGAGTCATTGCCTTTCCTTGAGTCTATTCGTCAGTTAGGCGTAGAACTCGGCCGTGACCGTACCCTATTTATGCATTTGACCCTGGTGCCTTTCCTAGGCGCCGCGGGCGAAGTGAAGACCAAACCTACCCAGCACTCGGTGAAAGAGCTGCGCTCAATCGGTATCGCACCAGACGTATTGGTTTGCCGTGGTGACCGTGCGATCCCATCTAATGAGAAGGCGAAGATCTCGCTATTCTGTAACGTCGAAGAGCGTGCGGTTATTTCACTGAAAGATGTCGATAGCATCTATAAGATCCCGGCTCTGCTGAAGGCGCAAGGCTTAGATGACCTGGTCACCAAGCGTTTCGGCCTCGAGTGTAAAGAAGCCGATCTGTCTGAGTGGGAAAATGTGATCTATCAAGAAGCCAACCCAACCGGTGAAATTACTATCGGTATGGTCGGTAAGTACACTGAATTGCCAGATGCCTATAAGTCGGTGAACGAAGCGCTGAAACATGCGGGTCTGTTTAACCGCGTATCGGTCAACATTAAGTATATCGATTCACAAAACATCGAAGCCAAGGGCACAGAAGTGCTGGAAGGTCTCGACGGTATCTTGGTACCGGGTGGTTTTGGTGAGCGCGGCGTAGAAGGTAAGATCATGGCGGCTCAGTATGCCCGTGAGAATAACCTGCCGTATTTCGGTATCTGTTTGGGTATGCAAGTGGCGCTGATCGAGTTCGCTCGTCACGTGGCTGGTTTAGAAAATGCGCATTCAACCGAGTTCAACAAAGACACGCCGCACCCAGTTGTGGGCTTGATCACAGAATGGATTGACGAAAAAGGTAATATCGAGCAACGTCATGAAGAATCAGATCTCGGTGGCACCATGCGTCTAGGCGCGCAGCTGTGTCATCTGGTCGAAGGTACTAAGGCGGCTGAAGCCTACAAGGGACTGACCTGTGTAGAGCGTCACCGTCACCGTTACGAAGTGAATAACACATACAGAGAACGTTTAGAGAAAGCCGGCTTGGTATTCAGCGGTCTGTCGACAGACCGTCAGCTGGTTGAAATGATTGAACTACCTAACCACCCATGGTTTGTGGCGGGTCAGTTCCACCCTGAATTTACATCAACACCTCGCGATGGTCAGCCATTGTTCCAAGGTTTCGTTGCTGCAGCCGTTGCGTACCAGAAACGCGATTTAGGCTAATCTTTATACAAGAGCCGCTTCCGAGTCTCGGAGGCGGCTTTTTTGTTTCAGATGATGTAAATTTAGCGATAAGAATTTTAGTTTTGCATTAACTTTTAAACTTAAATCTTAAACTTAGAGTCGAGGAAATTATGGCTAAAATTATCAATGTCATTGGTCGCGAGATCATGGATTCACGCGGTAACCCAACGGTTGAAGCGGAAGTGCATCTAGATGGCGGTTTCGTAGGCATGGCAGCTGCACCATCGGGTGCTTCTACCGGTAGCCGCGAAGCACTAGAGCTACGTGATGGTGACAAGAGCCGTTACATGGGTAAAGGCGTACTGACTGCTGTGGCTAACATCAATGGTCAGATCCGTGATGCCCTACTGGGTAAAGATGCGACGGCGCAAGCCGAGCTGGATCAGATCATGATCGACCTAGACGGCACTGAAAACAAAGACAAGCTAGGCGCGAACGCTATCCTGGCCGTGTCTCTGGCAGCTGCGAAAGCTGCTGCTGCCTTCAAAGGCATGCCACTATACGCGCACATCGCCGAGCTAAACGGTACCCCAGGCCAGTACTCTATGCCTGTACCTATGATGAACATCCTTAACGGTGGTGAGCACGCCGACAACAACGTTGATATCCAGGAGTTCATGGTTCAGCCTGTTGGTGCTAAGAGCTTCCGTGAAGCGCTGCGTATGGGCGCCGAGATCTTCCATAACCTGAAGAAGGTACTGCAAGAGCAAGGCCTTAATACGGCAGTGGGTGATGAAGGTGGTTTCGCGCCTAACCTGGCCTCTAACGCCGATGCGCTTGCTGTGATTAAGGTTGCAGTAGAAAAAGCCGGTTACAAGCTGGGTGAAGACGTTACTCTGGCTCTTGACTGTGCAGCCTCTGAGTTCTACAAAGACGGTCAGTACGACCTGTCTGGCGAAGGCAAGGTATTTGACTCAAACGGTTTCTCTGACTTCCTTAAGTCACTGACCGAAGAGTACCCAATCGTTTCTATCGAAGATGGCTTGGACGAGTCAGATTGGGATGGCTGGGCATACCAGACTCAAATCCTGGGCGACAAGATCCAGCTGGTGGGTGACGACCTGTTCGTAACCAACACTAAGATCCTAAGCCGTGGTATCGAGAACAAGATTGCTAACTCAATCCTGATCAAGTTCAACCAGATCGGTTCTTTGACTGAGACGCTAGCGGCAATTCGCATGGCGAAAGATGCTGGTTACACTGTGGTTATCTCTCACCGCAGCGGCGAAACCGAAGATGCGACCATCGCAGATCTGGCGGTAGCGACTGCGGCTGGCCAAATCAAGACCGGCTCTCTGTGTCGTAGTGACCGTGTTGCTAAGTACAACCAACTGCTACGTATCGAAGAGCAGTTAGGTGAAAAGGCTCCTTACAAGGGCCGTAGCGAGATCAAAGGTCAAGCATAACCGAGTTTTTACGGTTAATTTGGTAAAAGGCCACCACTTGGTGGCCTTTTTTGTTGTAATATCAGTTCAGCCTTTTAACAGAGATAAAGCCCATTAAGGATGAAGCGACTTCTTATCGCCATGTTTATGCTGCTTGGTCTGCTCCAGTATCGACTCTGGTGGGGACAAAATAGCCTTCCCGAATCTTTTCAGCTGCAGGAACAGATCAAGTTGCAGCGCGAGAGTAACGCCAAACTCATCGAACGAAATCAGGTACTCAAAGAAGAGATTCTCGACCTTAGACGCGGTACCGAGGCGCTTGAAGAACGCGCCCGCAACGAACTGGGGATGGTGAAACAGGGAGAGACCTTCTTTCGGGTAGTGGGTGAGCCTCAGCGTAAAGCCGAGATCGGCGAGCACTAGCCTCAGACGGTTTCGCCTAAAAGTGACACGAGTTAACACCTATGACAAGTAGCATACAAGAGCTGGTTGCTATCGTGCCCGCCGCCGGCATAGGCGCGCGAATGGGCGCCGAGATCCCAAAGCAATATCTGATGTTAAATCATCAACCTATCCTGGCGCACACCTTAGATGTGCTGTTGGCACATCCGCGCATCACCAAGGTGATTATTGCCCTGAACCCTGAAGATACCTATTTCGCCAAGCTGACCCAGGCAGCCCATCCTAAGCTGATGACAGTCATCGGCGGTAAAGAGCGCGCCGATTCTGTGCTGAGCGCTCTCAAGGCAGCACCGAGTGGTGCCTGGGCGCTGGTACATGATGCCGCGCGCCCCTGTCTGAGCGCCTTGGATATCGACAAGCTGATCGCCGCCTGTGAGACAGATGTGGGCAGTGAGCAGGGCGCCATCCTAGCGATGCCGGTGCGCGACACCATGAAGCGCTCGGGTGAAGGGGGAGCTATTCAAGAGACTGTCTGCCGGGAGAATCTCTGGCATGCGCTGACGCCCCAGCTGTTCCCGGTTCAGCGCCTTAAGCACAATCTTAATGATGCCCTGGCCGCGGATGTTGCCATTACCGATGAGGCATCGGCGATGGAGTGGGCCGGAGGTCGGCCGCTATTGGTGAGTGGACGCTTCGACAACATCAAGGTGACCCATCCAGACGATTTGCAACTGGCGGCGCTATTTTTGCAGGCGGCAGCGAGTGATTTAAATTCGAACACAGGTGAAAAGTAGATGAATATACGTATCGGCCATGGTTTCGATGTGCATAAATTCGGCGGCGAGTTACCGCTTATCCTCGGCGGGGTGGAAGTCCCCTATGATACCGGCCTGGTCGCGCACTCGGACGGTGACGTGGTGCTGCATGCCATCTCAGATGCCATTCTTGGCGCCTTGGCCCTTGGGGATATAGGTAAACATTTTCCCGATACCGATCCAGAGTTTAAAGGGGCCGACAGCCGCGTATTGCTGCGTCACTGCTATCAGTTGGCGCTCGATAAGGGCTATCGGCTTGGTAATCTGGATGTCACCATCATCGCCCAGGCGCCTAAGATGCTGCCCCATATTCGAGCGATACGCGAGTGTTTAAGCAGTGACTTAGACAGTGACATTGAAGCGATCAATGTAAAGGCCACTACCACAGAGAAACTCGGCTTTACCGGACGCAAAGAGGGGATAGCGGTGGAAGCCGTGGTGCTGATGTGCGCCTCCCCGAGATAAGAGAGAGTTATGACCCCACTACATTATTTGCATGGCCAGCCCGAGGCGAGCGCCGACTTAAGAACCTTTAATCGCGATTTTATCGTGCAGGAGCTCTTGCCATTCCTTCCGACAGGAGAGGGGGAGCATCATATGCTGCACATTCGCAAAGAGGGGTTAAATACCGCCGATGTGGCGCGCATGCTCTCAAGTTTTGCCGGGGTGCATCCTAAAGAGGTGACCTTTGCCGGCCAGAAAGATAGACACGCCATCACTGAGCAGTGGTTCGGGGTGCGTATCCCCGGCAAGAGTATGCCCGACTGGCAGTCGCTCAATAGCGAGCAGCTCACCGTGCTTTCCAGTGCCCGTCACGGCAAGAAGCTGCGCACCGGTGCCCTCGCGGGTAACCGTTTCACCCTGACCTTAAGGGCGGTGTCTGACATGGACGCTTTGGTGCGGCGCATCGAGCTGATTAAAGCGACTGGCGTGCCAAACTACTTTGGCGAGCAACGCTTCGGCCACGATGGCAAGAATCTCGCTTTTGGTCGCCTGATGCTCAGCGGACGCAAGAAGGTGAAAGACAGAAATAAGCGCAGCATCTATCTCTCAGCAGTGCGCTCTCATCTCTTTAATCAGTTGGTGAGCGAGAGACTGCGCCAGCATGAGCTGAAGACGCTCGAGGGCGACTGTGTGATGTTGGCCGGCAGCAAGAGCTATTTCGTGGCCAACCCCTGGGACGAGGAGCTGATGGGCCGTCTGTCACAGAAGGACATTCAACTCTCGGCGCCCATGTGGGGCAGAGGTCAGGCATTGAGCGAAGCCGAGGCGTTAGCCTTTGAGCAGAGTGTTTGCGATCAGTACCCTGAGGATCTTGCCGGCCTGGAGCAGGCAGGTCTGAATCAGGAGCGTCGCCCCCTGCTGCTTATGCCGCAGCAACTGAGTTACGAGATTGAGGATGATGTCATAGTGATAAAGTTCGCCCTACCGGCCGGTAGCTTTGCCACCTCTGTGCTGCGGGAACTGGTGAATTATCAAGATGTCAAAGAGCGGGAATATCAGGCCAGAAAGGCCGCTGCGAGTGAAGAAGCCCATGATTAAGATATTGGTAAGCAATGATGATGGCATCACGGCGCCGGGTATCGCGGCCCTGTCCAATGCCCTGGCGAAGCACTTTGACGTGATGACTGTCGGACCGGATCGTAACTGCTCCGGTGCCAGTAATTCACTAACCTTGACTAACCCTTTGAGAATTAATAAGTTAGACAATGGTTATATTTCCGTCAGTGGTACGCCAACCGATTGTGTACATCTGGCCATTCGCGAATTTTATGCCCATGAGCCGGATATCGTGGTGTCCGGCATCAATGCCGGCGCGAATATGGGGGATGACACCCTCTATTCGGGCACCGTCGCGGCGGCGATGGAAGGGCGCTTTCTGGGCTTGCCGGCGATAGCCATCTCGCTTGTGGGCCGAGAGCTGAAGCATTATGACAGCGCAGCCCATTACGCCTGTAAGATAGTGGCTGGCTTGATCGATAGCCCTATCGCTTCGGACCAGATCTTAAATGTGAATGTGCCGGACTTACCGCTCAGTGAGATCAAGGGCATAAAGGTGACCCGCCTCGGCGCCAGACATAGGGCCGAGGGCATGGTACGCATGCAAGATCCGGCCGGACGCGAGATATTTTGGCTTGGTCCGCCGGGTGAAGAGCAAGATGCCAGCGAAGGCACTGACTTTCATGCCGTGGCCAACGGCTATGTGTCGGTGACGCCATTGACGGTGGATCTGACCGCATTTGAACAAGTACCAAAGATAAAGCAATGGATAGAGCAATTATGAATGGGGTAGCCACAACGGCGGCATTGAATCTGGCACATCACCTTCAGGGGGCGGGGATAGTTAATGCCGATGTTTTATCTGTGGTGGCTAAGACGCCGAGAGAGCTGTTTCTCGATGCGGCCCTGGGCCATAAGGCATATGAAAATACTGCTCTGCCCATAGGACAGGGACAAACTATCTCTCAGCCCTACATAGTTGCGCGCATGACGGAGCTGCTGCTGGAGTCGCATCCAAAGCGGGTATTGGAGATAGGCACAGGTTCTGGTTATCAGGCGGCTATATTGGCGCAATTGGTGGACGAGCTCTGTACTGTCGAGCGCATCAAGAGTCTGCAGATCCAGGCGCGTCAACGTCTAAAGCGGCTCGATCTGCATAACGTCTCCTTTAAATATGGTGACGGCTGGAAGGGATGGGCGAACAAGGGGCCCTTCGACGCCATCATGGTGACGGCCGCGGCCAGCAGTGTGCCTCAGGCGCTGCTCCAGCAGTTGGCCGATGGTGGCGTGCTGGTTATCCCCGTCGGCGACGAGGTTCAACAATTGATGCGCGTGGTGCGCCAAGGCGACCAATTTCATTCGCAGACTATCGAGATGGTGAAGTTTGTCCCTCTGGTTAACGGTGAACTCGCCTAGTGGTGGTTGTCATGTTTTTCGCTGGCGCTAAGGGAATAGGGGAGCTGTCATGTTGAGCCCCCCGAGTCGGTGTAGGTTTTTGCAAAAGCTTGTTCAAAAGCCTGTCGGCATGCTATGTGTCTTAATGCTTGCCGGTCTGCTGAACGCCTGTAGTTTTCAGGCCCATTCTCCCGCTCCCGTGGTTAACGTTAACTCGCCGGTGAAAAAAGCCTATAAACGAGGCGGCCTCACCTCCGACCACTATAAGGTCAGGCGCGGCGACACCCTCTATTCGATCGCCTGGGCGGCCAACAAAGATTTTGTCGAAATTGCCCGATATAACGGGCTTCGCAAGCCCTATACCATCTATCCAGGACAGGTTTTAAAGCTAAAATCGACAAACGCTGTTACAAATAGCAAAACCCAGCGTAGCACTCAGGTATCGAGCAAAAAAACGCAGCAAAACACAGTTAAAAATCAACCTAAACAAACAGTTAAACCTAGTCAGCAGGTGGCTGCCAGTAAAACGGCACCGGTGAAAAAATCGCTTGATCGGGGCGATAAATCTGCGTACGCTGTAACAACTGGTCAACAAAATGTTAACGGGGTTATCCACAAGCCCAGTAGCACCCTACCCAAGAAGGTTCAGCGCTGGCATTGGCCTGTTAAAGGCAAGTTGATCGGCACATTCTCTACCAAGGAGCAAGGTAATAAAGGGATTAAGATCGCAGGATCCCGAGGCGATCGCATTCAGGCCGCCGCCGATGGGCGAGTGGTGTATGCGGGAAATGCACTAAGGGGATACGGCAATCTGGTGATCATTAAGCATAGCGATGACTATCTCAGTGCTTATGCCCATGCCGATAAGATCTTAGTAAAAGAGAAGCAGTTCGTTACCGCGGGACAAACGGTGGCGAAAATGGGACAAACGGGTACCAACAGAGTGATGCTGCATTTCGAGATTCGGTATCACGGCAAATCCGTTGACCCACTTAAATTTTTGCCTAAATCATAATTTTATAGGCGCCATTTTGGCAATTGGAGGACAGTAAAGTGCAGTAAATTAGCATGTAAAATTTGGGAGAGTATATTATGGGTCGTAAACAATCTACCGCCGTGGCGGAGCCCTTGGTTGACTTGTCTAAGAATGAGTCTGATCTATCAGTTACCAACAGCAAGGAGGTTTTGAAAGAAGCAGAACTAGAACAGCAAGTACAAGATGACTTACAAAAGAACTTAGATGCCACTCAGCTGTATTTAAGTGAAATTGGATTTTCCCCCCTATTGAGTGCGGAAGAGGAGGTTTATTTCTCACGTAAGGCCCTAAAAGGCTGTGAAAAATCTCGCAACCGTATGATTGAGAGTAATCTCAGACTCGTCGTAAAAATTGCACGTCGTTATAACAATCGTGGCTTAGCCTTATTAGATCTGATTGAAGAAGGTAACTTAGGTTTGATCCGCGCCGTCGAAAAGTTCGATCCGGAACGCGGCTTTCGATTCTCAACCTATGCTACCTGGTGGATCCGCCAGACCATAGAACGTGCGATCATGAATCAAACCCGTACCATTCGCCTGCCTATTCATGTGGTGAAGGAGCTCAACGTTTACCTTCGTACCGCTAGGGAACTCGCGCACAAGCTAGATCATGAGCCTACCGCCGAAGAGATCGCCGAACAGTTAGACTTGCCCAGTAGCGATGTGAGTAAGATGCTGAAGCTCAATGAGCGTATCACCTCTGTCGATACCCCGCTGGGTGGTGACAACGACAAGGCACTGCTGGACGTTTTAGCCGATGATGATTGCGTGGGCCCGGATTACAAGGTGCAAGACGATGATATGTCTAAGTCTGTCGTGCGCTGGCTAGACGAGCTGAACAGCAAGCAGAGAGAAGTGCTTGCCCGTCGTTTCGGTTTGCTAGGTTATGAGCCATCGACGCTTGAAAATGTCGGTAAGGAGATAGGTCTCACTCGTGAGAGAGTGCGCCAGATCCAGGTGGAAGCCCTGAAACGGTTAAGAGATCTGCTCAGTGCACAAGGACTATCGGTAGAAGCTATCTTCAGAGTATAAGTGTGTATCGGGGTGTAGGCTTAAGGGCTGATTTAATGTACTTATCGCCGTTTTGAATTCGTCGCCTGGTTGAACAGGCCGTATGATGGCCAGAAGGTCGATGAGCAGTGCTAGCGTCTTGTTGAGAAAAGTTGCGGTAAGCGCCCTAAGGTGTAAACCTTTTTCATGAAGAGCCGACCCCAGAATTAAAAAAAGCGCATCTCTTAGAGGTGCGCTTTTTGCTGTCTAGACTTAATTAACCTAACTGTATTTAATTAACCAGCTGTATTTAATCAACGTAGTTGTTTGAGCTCATAGAGCAGATCCAGCGCCTGTCTCGGGGTAAGGCTGTCGGGATCTATGGTGTCTAATCTGTCTAGTGCCTTCGAGGCTTCAGGCATGGCGAGACTCAGCTGAGCCTGTCTGAGCTCGGGCTGGCCCTCCTCTCTGTCACGGCTCTCGAGATGATGCAGCTTGTGCTTGGCGGCCTGTACCACCTTGGCCGGTACCCCGGCGAGCGCCGCCACCTGCAGGCCATAACTCTTACTCGCCGCGCCTTCCTGCACCGCATGCATGAAGGCGATGGTGTCGTCATGCTCTATGGCGTCAAGGTGTACGTTAGCCACATTTTCCATCTGCTCGGGTAGCTGGGTCAGTTCGAAATAGTGGGTGGCAAACAGAGTCATCGACTTTAAGTTCTGCGCCAGATGTTCGGCGGCCGACCAGGCGAGCGATAAGCCGTCATAGGTCGAGGTGCCCCGGCCAATCTCGTCCATCAGCACCAGACTCTGCGGCGTGGCGTTATGCAGTATGTTGGCGGTTTCCGTCATCTCAACCATGAAGGTCGACCGGCCGGAGGCGAGATCGTCCGCGGCGCCAATACGGGTAAATATGCGATCCACTGGGCCGATGGCGGCCTTCTGCGCCGGCACGAAGCTACCGATATGGGCCATCAGGGTGATCAGTGCGACCTGACGCATATAGGTCGACTTACCGCCCATGTTCGGGCCGGTCACAATCAACATGCGTCTCGCCGGACTTAGTGCCACCGGGTTAGCGATAAAAGGCGACTGGCTGACACGTTCGACCACGGGATGTCTGCCCGCCTCGATATGGATGCCGCTCTGGGCGGTGAGTTCCGGCCTGTGATAGTCGAGCTGCTCGGCGCGTTCGGCAAAGTTAGTGATCACGTCGAGTTCGGCGGCCGCTCGGGCAAAGGCCTGTAATTCATGTAGACGTGGCATTAAGAGATCGAACAGCTCTTCCCATAGCTGTTTCTCCAGTGCCAGTGCCTTGCCCTGACTGGAAAGCACCTTCTCCTCATGTTCCTTGAGCTCGGCGACGATATAACGCTCTGTGTTCTTCAGCGTCTGTCTGCGCTGATAGCTCATGGGAACCAGATCTGACTCGCGGCGACTCACCTCGATGTAATAGCCGTGCACCCTGTTGTAGCCAACTTTCAGGGTCGAGGCGCCTGTGGCGGCCTTCTCGCGTGCCTCGAGTTCGGCAAGGTAGTCGGTTGCGCCTTGGCTGAGTTTGCGCCACTCATCCAGCTCTGCATGATAGCCCTCTTTAATCACTCCACCGTCGCGGATCAGCATAGGCGGGTTGTCGACGATGGCGCGACTCAGGAGGGCATGCTCTTCGGGAAACTCGCCGATAGATTGTGACAGGGTACGCAGATGTGCGCTGTGACAATCGGCTAGCTGTTGCTGTATTTCGGGCAATAGGGCGAGAGCCTGACGCAGGCGGGCAAAGTCACGGGGGCGGGCACTGCGAATGGCCAGACGCGCCGTGATACGCTCTATGTCGCCCAGGGCTTTTAGCTGCTCATGCAGACTCTCGTGATAACCATTGTCCAGTAGCTCGTCGATAGCATCGTGACGGGCACGAATGATGTTGTGGTTGCGCAGCGGTTCGTGGATCCAGCGCTGTAACATGCGGCTACCCATAGGAGTTGCCGTGTTATCCAGTACCGAGGCCAGAGTGTTATCGCTGCCCCCCTGCAGGTTTCGGGTCAGCTCCAGATTCTTTCGGGTGGCCGCGTCCAGCACTATGCTGTCGCATTGATTGAAACGTGTGATGGCGTTGATATGGGGCAGGGCGGTGCGCTGGGTATCTTTCACATACTGGATAAGGCAGCCTGCTGCCTGCAGCGACAACCTGACTTCTCCTAGGCCGAAGCCATAGAGGTCTTTGGTGCCGAACTGTTCCAGCAGCAGCTTGTAGCTGGTGTCATAGTCGAACTCCCATTCGGGGCGGCGACGCTTACCCGAAAGCGAAGCGATCAGTGCCGGCTCGCTGAAATCTTCGCTGTAGAGCAGCTCTGCCGGATTGGTGCGTTGTAGCTCGGCTTCCAGTGCCTCTTTGCTGGCCAGCTCTGTAACCACGAAGCGCCCAGATGAGACATCCAGGGTCGCGTAACCAAAGCCAACCTTACCGTGATAGACGGCGGCAAGCAGGTTGTCTTGCCTCTCCTGCAACAGGGCTTCATCGGTAAGCGTGCCAGGGGTGACGATGCGAACGATTTTTCGCTCCACCGGTCCCTTAGTGGTGGCAGGGTCACCTATCTGCTCGCAGATAGCCACAGATACCCTGAGTTGCACCAGCTTAGCCAAATAGCCTTCTACCGCATGGTAGGGAATGCCCGCCATGGGGATAGGGTCACCACCACTCTTGCCCCGGGCCGTTAAGGAGATCCCTAACAGCTCAGATGCGCGTTTAGCATCGTCGTAGAAGAGCTCGTAAAAATCTCCCATACGATAAAAAAGCAACATATCGGGTGTTTCGGCTTTCAGCGTCAGATATTGACGCATCATGGGGGTGTGCTTTTCAAGATGTTGAGTATCGACGGCGTTCATGAATTAACCAAGGTATCCTGCTACAAAAATGTCTGTCATAGCCCCGCGGCTAGCACAGAATGAATGGCCTCAATACTAACAATAAATTGATGGCGGTTGCGCATTTATCCTGCCTGTTTGGATAAATTTAGTGCTAATGCGCCTTGGGGCATTTAGCTGGCTTTGTCAGAGCTTAGGCAAAAATAATCGCATACAGTACTTGATACTGTATGATTGTACAGTATACTAGGTTTCATATTGAGACAGCCTAAAGCGATGCAGAAACCGTCTGCGGGCTTTAACTTAACGGATACCCCACAGCGCAGCGTCTGTGATTGAGAGGAAAGCAGAATGAAGATTGATGCGAATAAAGAGAAAGCCCTGAGCGCGGTTCTTGGCCAGATTGAGAAGCAGTTTGGTAAAGGCTCTATCATGAAGCTAGGTGAAAACCGCTCTATGGATGTTGAGACTATCTCAACGGGTTCTCTGTCGCTGGACGTTGCATTAGGTGCCGGTGGTCTGCCACTGGGTCGTATCGTCGAGATCTATGGTCCTGAATCTTCGGGTAAGACAACCTTGACCCTGGAAGTGATTGCGGCGGCTCAGCGCGAAGGTAAGGTTTGTGCCTTCATCGACGCCGAGCACGCGCTGGACCCTATCTATGCGCAAAAGCTGGGTGTGGATATCGATAACCTGCTGTGTTCTCAACCCGATACTGGCGAGCAGGCCCTTGAGATCTGTGACGCACTGACGCGTTCTGGTGCTGTGGATGTGATCATCGTCGACTCGGTAGCTGCCCTGACGCCTAAGGCGGAAATCGAAGGCGAGATCGGTGATTCTCACATGGGTCTAGCCGCGCGTATGATGAGTCAGGCGATGCGTAAATTGGCGGGTAACCTAAAGCAATCTAACACCTTGCTGATCTTCATCAACCAGATCCGTATGAAGATTGGTGTGATGTTCGGTAACCCTGAGACCACAACTGGTGGTAACGCCCTTAAGTTCTACGCCTCCGTTCGTTTGGATATTCGTCGTACGGGCGCCATCAAGGACCGTGAAGAGGTTATCGGTAACGAGACCCGCGTTAAGGTGGTGAAGAACAAGATTGCCGCACCGTTTAAGCAGGCGGAGTTCCAGATCCTCTATGGTGAAGGTATTAACCGCACCGGTGAGCTGGTGGACCTTGGTGTGATGCACAAGCTGATCGAAAAGTCGGGTGCCTGGTACAGCTACAAGGGCGACAAGATTGGCCAGGGCCGCGCTAATGCCGGTAAGTACCTGGTAGAGAACCCAGAGATTGCTGCCGAAATCGACCAGGCGCTGCGCGCCATGCTGCTGGGTGCTGGTCAAGTGGTTGCCGAGTCGGCCACTGGCGATGAGAATGTCGATCTGGAAACCGGTGAAGTATTTTAAGCTGGCCCGTTTCAGCTAATCGGTTTTTGATGACTCAGGCTTTGCAATGACCTTGGTTTTTTCATGACCATGTCGGCGATGCAAGTTGCGGTGGGCCTGCTGGCCCGCCGCGATTATTCCCGCTATCAGATAAAGAGTAAGCTGAATCAGAAAGGCTTTCTCGACGGCGAGATCGAAGCGGTGCTAGGCGAATGTGAGCGCCAGGGCTATCTCGATGACGCCAGGTTTGCCGGACTCTTGTTGCGTTCTCATATCGCCAAAGGTCATGGTCATAATAAGATTCGTCAATCCATGTCGCAGAAGGGACTGACTAAAGAGGTTATCGAGTCGATCCTCAATCAGAGCGATTGTGACTGGTTCGAGCTGGCGAGGCAGAAAGCCGCCAAGAAGTATGCCGCTAGCGGCCCTATTCAAGATCAGAAAGACCGCGCCAGGCGAGTGCGTTATCTTCTCTCCCAAGGTTTTGGCTTCGATCAGGTCGCCTATGCCTTAGAGGTCGACCCCGACTTAGATTAAGACCAATTCCCTGACGACTATCTAAGCAATGGCTATGGCTCAGGCGCAGGCTATGAATCAGGCAATGACTCACACAATGGCCCTGATTATGACCCAGGCAATGTTTCAGACTAGGATTAAGTCATAGCCTGAAAGTCATCCTCGCTCTATAGCTAACAGACCCAATGGAAACTGAGGCTTTTTACGGTTTCTTTGGGGATCCTCGGCTAAACCTCTGGTTGTTCCCCCATAGACTGCTTATAATGCTGGGCTAACTGAGCATCGTCGGTGAACCTTTTGCTTTCATCGCTAAAATAATCAAATTCAGGATGATTTCATGTATCAAACCACTGCAGCGCTGAGAAGTGCTTTCTTGGAGTTTTTCCGCAGAAACGGTCACCAGGTTGTGGACAGCAGTTCACTGGTACCTGGCAATGATCCCACCTTGCTATTTACCAATGCAGGGATGAACCAGTTTAAAGATGTTTTCCTTGGGGAAGACAAGCGTGACTATACTCGAGCCACCACGGCCCAGCGCTGTGTGCGCGCTGGCGGTAAGCATAACGACCTAGATAATGTCGGTTACACCGCGCGTCACCATACCTTCTTCGAGATGCTGGGTAACTTCAGCTTCGGTGATTATTTCAAGCAAGATGCGATTCGTTTTGCCTGGACCTTTCTAACCGAAGAACTCAAGCTGCCAAAAGAGCGTCTGTGTGTCACCGTCTATGAGACAGACGATGAAGCCTTCGAGATCTGGAACAAAGAGATTGGCGTAGCGGCCGAGAACATCATCCGCATCGGCGATAACAAGGGGGCAGCATATGCCTCTGACAACTTCTGGCAGATGGGCGATACCGGCCCTTGTGGTCCTTGTACCGAGATCTTCTACGACCACGGCGAGCATATCTGGGGTGGCCGTCCTGGCACACCTGAAGAAGATGGTGATCGCTTCATCGAAATCTGGAACATCGTATTCATGCAGTACAACCGTCAGGCCGACGGCACCATGGATCCGCTACCTAAGCCTTCGGTCGATACAGGTATGGGCATAGAGCGTATCGCGGCTATCATGCAGGGCGTGCACTCAAACTATGAGATCGACATCTTCCAGTCACTGATCAAGAAGACCGCCGAAATATTGGGCGTTACCGACCTGGAGAACAAGTCGCTGCGCGTCGTCGCCGATCACATCCGTTCTTGTGCCTTCTTGGTTGCCGATGGCGTAATGCCATCAAACGAGGGCCGTGGTTACGTACTGCGCCGTATCATTCGCCGCGCCGTGCGTCATGGTAATAAGCTGGGTGCCAACGAAGCCTTCTTCTATAAGCTGGTACCGACACTTATCGAAGTCATGGGCGACGCAGCCAAAGAGCTAGTGGCGACCCTGGCGATCGTCGAAAAGGCACTGAAGGCGGAAGAAGAGCAGTTTGCTCGCACCCTGGAACGTGGCCTTGGCATTCTCGATAACGCTCTGAGTCAGCTAGCGGGTAAGGAGCTTGACGGCGAGACAGCCTTTAAGCTTTACGATACTTATGGTTTCCCAGTGGATCTCACCGCAGATGTGTGCCGCGAGCGCGATATCACGGTCGATGAAGCCGGCTTCGAGGCGGCCATGGCCGAGCAACGTAGTCGCGCCCAGGCGGCGGGACAGTTTGATACAGATTACAACGAAAGCCTGAAGATAGATGCCGAGACCGAGTTCTGCGGTTATAGCGACCTTAACGGTGAAGCTAAGGTGATTGGTCTCTATGTCGACGGTCAGGCGGTCGATGCCCTAGCCGAAGGCGACCAAGGTGTCGTAGTGCTCGACAGCACACCATTCTATGGCGAGTCTGGTGGTCAGTGTGGCGACAAGGGCCTACTAAGCGCCGCAGGCGTCGAGTTCCAGGTGAAAGACACCCAGAAATATGGTCAGGCAATGGGCCATATCGGTCAGGTTAAGACTGGTGGCATCACCATGGGTCAAACCCTTAATGCGGCCGTGGACAAGAAGCTAAGACATCGCACCGAACTCAACCACTCTGTGACTCACCTGCTGCATGCCGCGCTGCGTCAGGTTCTGGGCACTCACGTGAGCCAGAAGGGCTCTTTGGTAGAGCCTGAGCGTCTACGTTTCGACTTCTCTCATTTCGAAGCCGTTAAGCGTGAAGAGCTTAAGCAGGTCGAAGATCTGGTTAACACCCAGATCCGTCGCAACCACGAGCTGAAGGCCGAGGTGATGGATATAGACCAGGCCAAAGAAAAGGGTGCCATGGCGCTGTTTGGTGAGAAGTATGATTCTCAGGTTCGCGTGGTGACCATGGGGGATTTCTCTATCGAGCTATGTGGTGGTACTCACGTGGGTCGCACCGGTGATATCGGCCTGTTTAAGATCACCTCTGAAGGTGGCATCGCCGCCGGTATCCGTCGTATCGAGGCGGTCACAGGGGCGGCGGCGATCGCTTATGTTGGAGAGCAGCAGGCTCAGCTCGAACAAGCGGCTTCCTTGCTCAAGGGCGATAGTGCCTCTGTTGTGGCTAAGCTTAAGGCGCAGCTGGACAAGACCAAGCAACTTGAGAAGGAGCTGTCTCAGCTTAAAGACAAGCTTGCGGCGGCGACCAGCGCCGACCTGGCCGGTGAGGCTCAGGAGCTTGCAGGCGTTAAGGTGCTGGTTAAGCAGCTTGACGGCGTCGAAGCCGGTGCGCTGCGTGGCCTACAGGATGAGCTCAAGCAGAAGCTGCAATCTGGCATAGTAGTGCTGGGGATTGCCGGTGATGCCAAGGTGAACCTAATTGCCGGCGTGACCAAAGACTTGACCGGTAAGGTCAAGGCCGGTGAGCTTGTTGCCATGGTGGCTGCTCAGGTGGGCGGTAAGGGCGGTGGACGCCCAGACATGGCCCAGGCCGGTGGTAGCGAGCCTGCTAAACTAGCGGGCGCATTGGATTCTGTGATCCCTTGGCTGTCTGAACGTTTGGCCTAAGTTGCCTCAATAGAAAAAAGCGCTCCCTGAGCGCTTTTTTTGTGCCATATTGATTGAAGCATAGGTCGAGGTACGGTTTAAGGTGTTAAATATAAAGCTGGTTTACTTGACCGCCCTTAATATCTTGGATATCTGTTAATGAAGATTTGGCTAAATCAGCGATGTGCGGCACATTTAAGCGAACTAACATGCAATAAAAGGGTGTTTTTCATCAGAACACTATTAATTTGTACTAAGCTGACCGTATAATAAGGTCATAACGGAATAATGCCGTATAAGCAGAATTAGGAACTAAAGGAGCAAAAAATGCTGATATTGACTCGTCGTGTTGGTGAAACACTGATGATTGGTGATGAAGTTACTGTCACCGTTTTAGGCGTAAAGGGTAATCAAGTTCGTATTGGTGTGAATGCACCAAAAGAAGTTTCAGTTCATCGTGAAGAGATTTATCAGCGTATTCAGTCTGAAAAGTCAGGTAGCTCTTCGGAAGGCGGCAATTTTTAAGCGATAGATATAACCGGCGTTACACGATAAGAGTCAGCAAGTTTGCTGGCTTTTTTGTTTTTAGCTGGCAGCTTTTTAACCATAACGGCGACATAGCATACAGGCTATTAGGGGAAATATGGATAACTGCTTAAAAACAGCTCAAACAGCATTTGTTTAGGAGAAATGGTTTGACTTATTTTCTTCAAACAGTAATATGTGCGCCAAGAAAACGGAGAGGTGGCCGAGTGGCCGAAGGCGCTCCCCTGCTAAGGGAGTATGGGCTTTATCTCCCATCGAGGGTTCGAATCCCTCCTTCTCCGCCATTTCTTAACTGACAAAACAGGGCGCGTGTAGCTCAGCTGGATAGAGTACCTGGCTACGAACCAGGCGGTCAGAGGTTCGAATCCTCTCACGCGTACCATTTGTTTTTCAGTAAAAGTAGGTTTATAGATATAAGATGCGCGTGTAGCTCAGCTGGATAGAGTACCTGGCTACGAACCAGGCGGTCAGAGGTTCGAATCCTCTCACGCGTACCATCTCTTCACTTACTTAAATTTCTGTGCGCGTGTAGCTCAGCTGGATAGAGTACCTGGCTACGAACCAGGCGGTCAGAGGTTCGAATCCTCTCACGCGTACCATATTTTAAAATCGACGGTTTTGGCCGTCGTTTTGTTTGAAAGCCTAGAATTTGCGCGTGTAGCTCAGCTGGATAGAGTACCTGGCTACGAACCAGGCGGTCAGAGGTTCGAATCCTCTCACGCGTACCATTTTAGACGGAGAGGTGGCCGAGTGGCCGAAGGCGCTCCCCTGCTAAGGGAGTATGGGCTTTATCTCCCATCGAGGGTTCGAATCCCTCCTTCTCCGCCATTATTAAAACCCGCAACTTAGGTTGCGGGTTTTTTTATGCCTGTTTTTCGTATCTCTCTCAAATCTTACCCCTATCTGGCCCATGGTTAAGCCAGACCTCTCCATACACAGCCGATAACCTGTGTAGATTGCATAATTTTGCATTTCTCGCAGGTTCTCGTTCGTATTCGTGAATTCAATTTTCAAGCGGGTTAGGGCTTTTTAATCAAACTCTGCATATGGCGGCTAAAATTTTATGTGATCGTCAAAAATAACTGCCATTTATTGTGAAATAACCGAAAGCCCCTTATCAATTAGTCTTATTTTGGTAAGACCAATTTACAACGTGCTCGCCTTTTTGTTATAGATTGGTTAAGGTTTCCTGCCTAAAGGCGATCCCTTTGCGCCCTAATCGACGACACCTGTCATGTCATCTGTCGATTTTTAAGCGTGTTACCTGAATAAATAGCATGTCGTGCGGCTAGTCCGTTAGTCTGATGTGCTCGATTAACCTGAGAGGATAGTATGGAATCAATGGCTCAACAGATAATGGAAGCACTGACGATCATGGTGCTGGGAATGGGGTTGGTGTTTATCTTCCTAACTATACTCATTGGGGTCGTTAATCTGGTGGCCTGGAGATGTGCGCCTAAGCCCAGTCTTGCACCACTCGCCGAGGCGAGTGAGCCGCAAGCGCCACGCTTTCCGGGCGTCGACCCTAAGATGGTCGCCGTGATCACCGCCGCCGTACATCAATATCGCGCCAAAGCATAAATAGAAGTAGGGAGTTTTTATGAGCAAGCCACTTGCATTAACCGACGTCGTGTTACGCGACGCCCATCAATCGATTCTTGCCACGCGTCTTCGTATCGACGATATGCTTCCTATTGCCCCCTTACTGGACAAGGTGGGCTTCTGGTCGCTGGAATCCTGGGGCGGTGCGACCTTCGACGCCTGTATCCGTTATTTGGGGGAGGATCCTTGGGAGCGGATCCGTGAGCTCAAGAAGGCGATGCCCAATACGCCGCAGCAGATGTTACTCAGGGGGCAGAATCTCTTAGGCTATCGCCACTATGGCGACGACCTGGTACACAGATTCGTCGAACGCGCACATGACAACGGCGTCGATGTGTTCCGTATCTTCGATGCCATGAATGACGTACGTAACCTGGAGACGGCCGTTAAGTCGGTGGTCGAGGTGGGCGGTCATGCTCAGGGTACCATCTCCTATACCACGAGTCCGGTACATACCTTAGATACCTGGGTCGATATGGCTAAGCGTCTGGAAGATATGGGCTGTCACTCGCTCTGTATCAAGGATATGGCTGGCCTGTTAAAGCCTTTCGATGCTTTCGACCTCATTAGCCAGCTCAAGGCGCAGACAAACCTGATTGTCTCCATGCAGTGTCATGCCACTACAGGCCTGAGCACGGCAACCTACCAAAAAGCGATAGAGGCCGGCATCGACGTGCTCGATACCGCCATCTCTTCCATGAGTCAAACCTACGGCCATAGCGCTACCGAGACTCTGGTGGCCATGGTAGAAGGCACAGACAGGGCCACAGGCTATGACATGGAGCTGCTGGAGCAGATCGCCGCCTATTTCAGGGAGGTGCGTAAGAAATACGCCGCCTTCGAAGGAGAACTCAAGGGGATCGATTCGCGCATTCTACGCGCCCAGGTACCCGGTGGCATGCTTACCAACATGGAAAATCAACTGAGGGAGCAGGGCGCCGCCGATAAGTTGGACCTGGTGCTCGAAGAGATCCCTAAGGTGCGTGAAGATCTTGGTTTTATTCCGTTGGTCACGCCTACCTCGCAGATCGTTGGCACCCAGGCGGTGATCAATGTGCTCACCGGCGAGCGTTATAAATCGCTGACCAAGGAGACCGAAGGGGTACTTAAGGGCGAATATGGCGCCACACCAGCCCCGGTTAACAGTGAGCTGCAGGCTCGTGTGCTGGCCGGTGGCGAGGCGATCTGTTGTCGCCCGGCCGACTTGCTGCCCAATGAGCTAGACAGCCTGAGAGCCGAGCTTAACGACAAGGCCGCCAGCGACAAGATAAGTCTGGCTACAGAGGTGGACGATGACGTATTGACCTACGCGCTCTTCCCACAGATTGGCCTTAAGTTCCTTAAGAATCGTGATAATCCTGATGCTTTCGAGCCTAAACCCGAAGCACCTCAGGCCGCAGCTCAAGCCACAACTCAAGCCGCACCGGCGAGCGAGCCACAAGGTAAGGAGACCTATACGGTCAATGTTCAGGGCCAGAGCTTCGTGGTAGAGGTCTCTCCCGGCGGCGATATCAGTCAGATAGTGCCGAGTGAGAACGTGGTGCCATTCGCGGCGCCAGAACCCGCAGCGCCTGCCGTCGGCGACGGGGCGCCCATGAACGCGCCTTTGTCGGGCAACATCTTCAAGGTCAATGTACAGCCAGGTGACGCCGTTAAGGCGGGGGATGTGGTGATCATCCTAGAGGCGATGAAGATGGAAACGGAGATCCGCGCCGAATCCGATGGCGTGGTCGCCAAGGTGTGGGTCAAGGAAGGTGACTCTGTTGCCGTTGGCAATCAATTGCTTGCCATTGCATAGGAGCTGAGATGGACGGATTAATCGCCTTTTGGGCCGAGTCGGGTATTGCTAACTTTACCGGTGGCCAGTTGTTGATGATGGCTGTGGGTGGGCTCTTGCTCTATCTGGCCATCGCCAAGGGATTTGAGCCACTGCTGCTCTTGCCTATCGGTTTTGGTGCCATATTGGCCAACATTCCCAACGGGGGCTTCACCGAAGAGGGGGGCATGCTCTATTACGCCTATCACGTGGGGATCGAGACCGGGGTCTTCCCCTTGCTGATCTTCATGGGTGTCGGCGCGCTGACAGACTTTGGTGCCCTTATCGCCAACCCTAAGATGCTATTACTGGGGGCGGCGGCGCAGTTTGGGATCTTTGCCACCTTAATTGGTGCCATCGCGCTCAATGCGGTGCCTGGATTTGAGTTCTCCATGACGGATGCGGCGGCAATTGCCATCATCGGCGGCGCCGATGGTCCGACGGCAATCTTCCTCGCCTCCAAGTTGGCCCCCGAGCTGCTCGGTGCCATCGCGGTGGCAGCATACTCCTATATGGCGCTGGTGCCCATCATCCAGCCGCCCATCATGAAGCTGCTGACCACAGAGGCCGAGCGCCAGATCAAGATGGAGCAGCTGCGTGAGGTGAGTAAGCTTGAGAAGATCATCTTCCCGCTCGCCGTGCTGGGACTGACCATACTCTTCCTGCCGGCAGCAACCCCTTTGGTGGGCATGTTCTGTCTGGGCAACTTAATGCGCGAGTCCGGTGTGGTCGACAGACTCTCCAACACGGCGCAGAACGAGTTGATCAACATAGTGACCATCTTCCTGGGTCTGGCGGTCGGCTCTAAGCTTTCGGCGGACAAGTTCCTGCAGCTGGAGACCTTAGGCATCTTGGTATTGGGGGCCGTGGCCTTCGGCATCGGTACGGCCGCCGGCGTACTGATGGCCAAGCTGATGAGTAAGCTGTCTGGCGGTAAGATCAACCCACTTATCGGCGCCGCAGGTGTCTCGGCCGTGCCTATGGCTGCCAGGGTGGTGAACAAGGTAGGTCTGCAGGCCAATCAGCAAAACTTCTTGCTGATGCATGCCATGGGGCCGAACGTGGCCGGTGTGCTGGGCTCTGCGGTCGCCGCCGGTGTCTTGCTGGCGGTGCTGGGCGGCTAGCCTATTTAGACTCGAAGCGTCTTAAACCTCAAAACGGTCGGCATTTGTGTCGGCCGTTTTTATTTGTCTCTGCTTACTCGACTTGTGGCATTAGTCCTGATTTAACGCCTTTTTATGGCTTGATTGATTACGCCTCTCCACCAAGGTGGCTGCCATTGGGCTTACCTTAATCAAGCTAATGCTAAAGCGCTTGATGCAGATCAACGTCTGCCTCGCAGGTTTAGCGTCTAATAAGTGTGACACAGCTCTCAATACGTCTGTTTTGGTGAGCCATGATCCAATAAGTGAGGAGTAGACGATGGAATTACGACCCAACTGTTATACCGATATCTGTGTGAACGGCAAATGGTTTCATTATGATCACGGCGACCTTTCGGTGTTTATGTTAAACGGCGGCGATCCCTTAACCTTCGAGCTGAGTGAGCAGCCCACCACAGAAGCCGAGCTTGAGGCGCACCTGGAAAGCTTTACCCGCGAGGGCTAACGCGGTTAAGTCAACCGCGCAGGTTTTGCCCGGCGGTCAGCCAGAGTAAGAAACCGAGTGAGAAGATGAGGGTCGCGCTGATCGCTATGATGTAGATAAAGCCCTTCTTGCCTTGTTTTAGCGGCACGCCGTTGAGATAGAGAAACAGTGCCCAGAACAAACTCAGTATGATAGGTAGTAAAAACAGGCGGGCCATGGCGGTTAATCGTTACCTTATTGCTGGTGCGAGTATTATATGATTTAAACTTACTATTTCTGTTTTAACAAGCAATTAGCAATAAAAAAGCCGCAATATGCGGCTTCTTCTTTAAAAGGCGTGACAGGAATTAACTGGCGACCTCTGGGGTTTCAGCCTCTTCGTTGCGATAAAACTGCTCTTGGTCGAGTTGGCCTTCCGACTTGCCCACCACGACGGCTGTCATCATGTCGCCGGTGACGTTGGTGGCGGTGCGGATCATGTCGATCACCCTGTCGATAGAGGCGATGAAGGCGATCCCCTCGAGCGGCAGACCTATGACCCCCAGGGTGACAGAAAGCATTACCATGGCACTGCCCGGTACGCCGGCGGTGCCCACAGAGGCCACTGTAGCGGTAACGGCGATCAGCATATAGTCGGTGGTCTCCAGTGGGATACCGTAGATCTGGGCGATGAAGATGGCGGCGATTGCCGGATAGATACCGCCACAGCCATCCATGTTCATGGTGGCACCGAGTGGCAGCACGAAGGCGCCATATTTCTTCGACACGCCCATGGTCTCTGTGGCACGGGTGCTGGCGGGCAGGGTGCCGAAGCTCGATGCCGTGGTAAAGGCAACCAGCTGGGCCGGCATCGCCTTTCTGAAGAACTGCACCGCGCTAAGGCCTGCACCAAATCTCACCAGGCCGCCATAGACGAAGATCATGTGGATCAACGCGGCGATATAGATGGCAGCGATAAACTTACCAAGGGGCAGCAGGGTAGATAGACCATATTCGCCGACGACCCAGGCCATCAGGCCGATACGCCGATAGGGGTCAGTTGCAGCACCATGCGGGTCAGCTGGAACATCACCTCGGCACCGGCTTCGATGGCGTGCTTGAGTGGCGCGGCCTTCTCGCCAACCTTATTGATGGCGATGCCGACTAAGGCGGCAAAGACGATGATCTGTAGCACCTTGCCTTCTGCCAGGGAGGCAAACGGATTCACCGGGATCATGTCTAGCAGCACCTGAGCGAAGCCGGGCACGTTACGTTCGCGCACCTCTGTGGTGGCCAGCTCTAGCGAGCCACCCATGTCGATCAGGCTGCCGATGGTCAGGCCGATAAGCGAGGCGATGGTGCCGGTTAGCATGAACATGGCCAGGGTCTTGATACTTAGGCGCTTAAGGCTGACATCATTACCAAGAGAGGTGATGCTGACCACTATGGCGCAGAAGATAAGCGGCGCAACCAGCATCTTGATTGCCGCGATAAAGAGGTCGCCAAGGGGCTTTAGTTGGGTTGCTTGTTCGCCTAGGATCACGCCCAGGCCTACCCCTAAAATGAAACCGGCGAGAACCTTCTGCCAAAAGGGGATCTGTTTAATTATTTGCCACATGGGATCTATTCCAAATTTTATTAAGTCGTTATTGTGGATGGCGTTGTCGAATCAAAAATGAATTGCTTGTTCTAGCATGAGCCATCCAGGTATTTCAACCTTAGCGAGTGAGCCAGACATTGTATCTGGCCGCAGCCTTGCTTACCAAAGCGATTTTGTTATAACTTATTGTGATATAAGAGTTTGTTTTAATAAGATTAAATTTTTACTTTTAGGTAACATCATCAGCTTGAATGATATACACATAAAAATTTACTTTTTTTCATTAGGTAAGGGATCATGACCGCGTTATGGTTGATCTTTAGTGGCGCCTTTTTGGCGGCCACCCTGTTGCCCGGAGGCTCTGAGGTGCTGCTGGCGGCGCTGATCAATCAGGCACCAGAGACCTGGGTGTCGCTGGTGGTGATGGCAACCCTGGGGAACACCTTGGGATCTTTGACCAGTTACTATCTGGGCGCACTGGGACGCTTTGCCAAGACGCCCGAGGAGATGGCTAGCGGTCGCTATCGTCATGGGTTACAGCTTATCGAGCGCTACGGCTACTGGAGCCTGCTGCTCGCCTGGACCCCCCTCATCGGTGATATCTTATGCCTGCTGGCGGGGTGGCTAAAGCTGCCGCTGATTAAGTCCAGCATAATGATTTTTATAGGGAAAGGAGTGCGCTATCTGCTGGTTGCAGCCTTGGCGCTACATTGGTTGTGAGCAGTCTGGTTTGTGTCTGATACTGAGTCGCCTCGTCATAGAGCCGACTCGATAAAAAACACACCACTGCTTCAAATAGGAGTAAAGAATGAAAAAATGGATATTGGCTGCGGCAATTTCGGCCGCGCTGAGCGCCTGTGCCAACGCGCCGGCTAATCTGGCACTGCCTGAAGGCGTTTCGCTGGTCGAAAATGTTGCCCTGGCCGAGTCGGGCGTGGGGATCCCCTATAAGAAATATCAGCTGGCCAATGGCCTGACGGTGATCCTGCATCAGGATCATTCGGACCCTCTGGTGCATGTGGATGTCACCTATCATGTGGGCTCGGCAAGAGAGCTGCCCGGCCGTTCGGGGTTTGCGCACCTGTTCGAGCACATGATGTTCCAGGGGTCAGAGCATGTGGCCGACGAGCAGCACTTCAAGACGGTCACCGAGGCAGGCGGCAATCTAAACGGCACCACCAACACGGACCGCACCAACTATTTCGAGACAGTACCCAGCAATCAGCTAGAGAAGATGCTCTGGCTGGAGTCGGATCGCATGGGGTATTTCCTGCCCGCACTCACGGATAACAAGTTTGAGGTGCAGCGTGAGACGGTGAAGAACGAGCGCGCCCAGCGTATCGACAACCAGCCCTATGGCCGCATGAACGAGCGCTTTAATCAGGCCTTCTATCCGAGCGGTCATCAATATTCCTGGCCCGTCATCGGCTGGCCCGAGGATCTTGATCGCGCCGAGCTCGATGATGTGAAGCATTTCTTCCAGCGCTGGTACGGGCCCAACAACGCCACCCTCACCATTGGTGGCGACTTCGACGAGGTGCAGACCCTGGCCTGGGTGAACAAATATTTCGGCGAGATCCCCAGAGGTCCAGAGGTGAAACCTGAGCCAAAGGCGTTGGTGACACTGGATAAGACACGTTACATCTCCATGGAAGACAGGGTGCACCTGCCGCTGCTGCGCATGGCATTTCCAACTGTCTACGCCAGCCATGAAGATGAGGCGGCGCTGGATCTGCTGGCCAACATCATAGGTGGCGGCCCCACCTCATTGGTTTACAAGAACTTAGTCAAAGATGGTTATGCGGTGCAGGCAGGGGTGAGCCACCCTTGTCAGGAACTGGCCTGTCAGTTCTCTATCTATGCCCTGGCCAATCCGGCCAGAGGCGGTCAGCTTGCGGATGTCGAGCAGCGCATCAGGGAATCTATTGCCGAGTTTGAACAGCGTGGCGTGACCGACGATGATCTGCAGAAGGTGAAGGTGCAGTTCGAGGCGAGCACCATCTTCGGCCTGCAGAGTGTTAAGGGTAAGGTGTCGACTCTGGCCCTGAATCAGACCTTCTTCGGTAATCCCGACATGATAGCGCACGATCTTAAGCGCTACGCCAACGTGACCAAGGAAGATGTGATGCGGGTGTTTAACACCTACATCAAGGGCAAGCCGTCTGTGGTGATGAGTGTCGTGCCTCAGGGGCAGAAGCAGTTGATCGCCCGTCAGGATAACTTTGTACCGCCGGCGCCGCGTGTGGCTGCCGAGGCCGTGAGCGGCATGGTTGATGTGGCAAAGGCTGGAAGCAGCTTCGATCGCAGCGTCATGCCGAACGCCCAGCAGGCACCCGTTATTACGGCGCCAAGCCTGTGGACAGATAAGCTGAGCAACGGCATAGAGGTCATGGGCACAGAGAGCGACGAGACGCCTACCGTCGAGCTGCTTATCTACCTCAACGGTGGCCATCGCCTGGCGGATGTGAAACAGGCGGGGCTAGCCGGCCTGACCGCGGCCATGCTTAACGAGTCGAGCGAGCAGCGCAGCACCGAAGAGCTGGCTCAGGCACTTGAGATGCTTGGCAGTAGCGTCAGCTTCGGCAGCAGCGTCTATCAGAGCTATATCAAGGTCTCGGCCTTGACCTCACATCTAGATGAGACCCTGGCCATCGTTCAGGAGAAGCTGTTCCATCCTGGCTTTAAAGAGAGCGATTTTGCCCGGGTACAGCAGCAACACCTGCAGAGCCTGCAGCACATGCAGTCTGACCCTAACTATGTCGCCGACAGCCAGTTCGATGCCTTGCTCTACGGCAAAGACACGGCCCTGGGGGTGAGCGACATGGGCACGCCAGAGACAGTATCTCAGCTGACACTGGATGATGTTAAGGCTTTCTACAACAAGCAGTTCCGCGCCGGAAACGCCCAGATAGTGGCCGTGACTAACCTGTCTAAGGCGCAGCTGATGCCTAAGCTTAAGGGCCTTGCCAAGTGGCAGGGGGAGGCGACGCCTATGCCTGAGCTTGCAGCCATGCCAAAGCTTGATGCCGGTACCGTCTATATTCTGGATAAGCCGGGCGCGGCGCAGTCGGTGATCAAGATAGGTAAGCGCGCCATGGCCTACGACGCCACAGATGAGTTCTTCAAGTCTTACCTGATGAACTACCCGCTCGGCGGCGCCTTTAACAGCCGCATCAACCTCAATCTGCGGGAAGACAAGGGCTACACCTATGGCGCCCGCAGCTACTTCAGCGGCGGCAGCGAGCTTGGCCTGTTCGAGGCGTCGGCCAGCGTACGCAGCGATGTGACGGCGCAGGCGCTCAGCGAGTTTGCCAAGGAGATCAATGCCTATCAGGCTGCCGGCATGACAGACAAGGAACTGAGCTTCCTGCGCAGCTCTATCTCTCAGGGGCAGGCTCTGGATTATGAGACGCCATACCAGAAGGCGGGCTTCATGCGGAAGATCCAGCGTTATGATCTCGCCGCCGATTACACTCAGCAGCAGGCCGAGATCATCAACTCGGTCAGCAAGGATGAGCTCAATCAGCTGGCGAAGGATAAGCTGGCACTGGACAAGATGATCGTCCTGATCGTCGGCGACAGGGCCAAGATAGAGCAAGAGATTAAGGCCCTTGGCTACCGGGTGAGTAATTTAGAGTTGTAATCTGTAGATTGCGCCCCAATATAAGCCTTAGCGGTGAGCATTAACTCTGCTCACCGCTTTATTTTTTCCCTTGCCAAGGATCTAGCACAGCGGCTATTTTGTGGTGATGGCGAAAGCAAACGCGCTTTTTGCAGGTCTGACTTGCAAGGCAAACGGTTGAAGCAATGAGAGACGAAGAATTTGAACTCTTTCGATGAAGTGATAGGCCTACTCGATAACGAGCAGGGAAGCGCCGCACTGGCAGGTATGCAACGAGGTATTGAGCGCGAAGCATTACGTATCGAGCCAAATGGTCATCTGGCCATGGATAAACATCCTAAGGCGCTCGGCTCGGCCCTGACCCATTCGCGGATCACCACAGACTACAGCGAATCCCTGTTAGAGTTTATTACCCCTGTCTATCAAGATATCCCCGCCTTACTGACGGATCTCACCCAGACCCATGCCTTTACCGTAAGGCACCTGGGCGAGCAGCAGCTCTGGCCGGTGAGCATGCCCTGTTATGTGGGCGATGTGGCCGATATTCCCATTGCCGATTATGGCAGTTCCAATACCGGCAAGCTTAAGCGTTTGTATCGCAAAGGGTTAACCTATCGCTATGGCGCCCAGATGCAGATCATCTCTGGCGTACACTTTAACTTTTCCGTGTCCGATGCCCTGTGGGAGCAACTCTACCAGGCATCGGATAAGCGCCTCAGCCGGGGCGATTTTATTTCCGAATCCTATTTTGGATTGATCCGTAACTATCGCCGTTTGGTATGGGTACTACCTTATCTGTTTGGCGCGTCGCCGGCTCTGTGTGGCTCCTTCATCAAGGATCAAAAAACCGATCTCGCCTTCGAAAAACTGGGTAAGGGCACCCTCTACCTGCCGTATGCCACCTCGCTACGCATGAGTGATCTGGGGTACACCAACAAGGAGCAGGAGCGGCTTAACATCAGTTACAACTCCCTGGCGGATTACCTCGAGGGGATCAACGCGGCCATCAAGATGCCATCGGCCAGTTTCGAGGCGATAGGCGTCAAGGTTGACGGCGAATTCCGTCAGTTGAATGCCAACGTGCTACAGATAGAAAACGAATTTTACTCACCCATCCGCGCCAAGCGGGTCACGCTGGCCGGCGAGAAGCCTTCTCAGGCATTGGCCCGCGCCGGAGTCGAATATATCGAGGTGCGTGCACTGGACGTTAACCCATTCAGCCCCGTGGGTATTGATGCCGATCAGGTGCGCTTCCTGGATCTCTTCCTGCTGCACTGCCTGCTGACGCCATCGCCGAAGAGCGATGCACAGGACGAGGCAGCCATCGGCGATAACCTGAGCCGGGTGATCACCCGCGGCCGAGAGCCGGGGTTGACCCTTAACCGTGCCGGTGAGGAAGTGACGCTGCAGGCCTGGCTGGAGTCGCTCTTTGGTGAGCTAAATACTTTGGCCAAGCTGCTCGATGGTGAAGAACAGGCCTATCAAGACAGTCTGGCCCATTGGCTTGAGGCGGTGCGTGATCCCGCGAAGACCCTATCTGGCCGCGTGATGTCGACGCTACTGGCCGAGGGGATAGACCACAGCCAGTGGGTGAAATCGCTGGCGAAAGATTATTATCAGGCCCTGCTTGAGTATCCACTCTCACCAGAGGTTGAGGCGGCCTATGAGGCGGCGGCTACGCAATCCCTCGCGGCCCAGGCCCAGCTTGAGGCCGAATCAACCCAGGACTTTGAACAGTATCTTGCCGACTACTTCGCCGAGGCGCCCGCGCCGGTAGAGCAAGTGGTGTAAACATGAAGGCTCGCGCTATTGGTGCAGGTGCTGGCCTGCTGACGCTGATGATGCTATCGGGCTGCGCCTCCGGGCCCGATAACGAGTCTTTGTGCGCGACCGTATCTGGCTATCAGATGCCCGATGAGTCCCAGGGCTTATACCGCGCCGTGGTGACCCACCTCAACGGTAAGCCTGTGATCTCAAGGCCTAATTATCGCCTCGCACCAGGGGATTACCAATTTACCCTGGCCGAGCTTATCGATTCGCCGCGGCTCAAGGTGAAACTCGCGGCGCGCAAGACCAAGACGCTGACGCTGCACCTGGAGGCGAATCAGCGCTATCATCTCGCCGCGCAATTTAATCAAGACAAGATCTACCGCGGACTGGACAGCGACTACTGGCAGCCGGTGGTGTGGGCCCAAGAAAGTCACGAGTGTGAGTTTCTAAGCGAAAGCAATTAGTGCGCCTTTGCCAAGGTTAAAAATCCCTTTGGCCGTGTTGAAAAATCCCCTTGGCCGATTGCATCTCTCTAGTAAGGATGTGACACTAGCCTTTTGATTGAGTTATTGTTTCGGGCCTTTTGATGAGAAAGATTTCCTTTGCCTTACTTGCTGCCACGCTTCTGACTCTGGGCGGCTGTGCCACCTCTCCACCGGAGGATCCTGAGAACCTCTGTGCCATCTATCAAGAGAATCGAGACTGGTATGAGGCCGCAGTCAATACCCGCGAGAAGTGGGGCGTCCCGGTACATGTCCCGTTGGCCATGATGTATCAGGAGAGCTCATTTAAACATAATGCCGCGCCGCCGATGGAGTATTTCCTAGGCTTCATTCCTATCGGCCGTGCCAGCGACGCCTATGGCTATGCCCAGGCCAAGACGCTGACCTGGGATGACTATGTGCGTGAGACGGGCAACTCTTGGTCGAGCCGCAGTGATTTCGATGATGCCATGGACTTCATGGGCTGGTTTATCTACAAGACCCATAAGATCAACGGAGTCTCCAAGTGGGATGCCCGTAATCAGTATCTCAATTACCATGAGGGGTGGGGCGGTTATAAGCGCGGCACCTACAGGCAGAAGCCTTGGCTGATCAAGGTGGCCGACAAGGTCGACAAGCGCTCTAAGCGTTATGCTGCCCAGTACCACAGCTGTAAGGAAGATCTTGACTCCTCCTGGTTGTGGCGTCTCTTCTTCGGCTAACTTGTATGAATTGACCTCGCCAGCCTTTTTGAAAGGGGCGGGCGAGGTGCTGAGTCAAGACTCGCGACATGGCTAAATATGCCTGGTCGCGTCGTCAAATCGCCTAACAATTAGCGATTTATCACCTATCTATTACTTACCCAGCACTCCAGAACTCACTGTTTTTATATTCGCACAATGTTAATCGGTTATTTGTGGGCTAAGTCAATGCTGCCTAAGCCTTTTTACTGCACTTAGGTTAATCCCGCCGATCACTATTATCTGCATTTAAAAATGACTATAATGCGCGCAAAACAATAGCCTTACCCTACAAAAAGGATAAAAGATGACTAAGCCATTTGTTGCCGTACTCATGGGATCGGATTCTGATCTCCCAACAATGCAAGCCACCTTAGATGTACTTAAAACTTTCGGTATTCAGTACGAAGCCAAGGTTACTTCGGCGCACCGCACGCCTGCAGCGACCCACGCTTACGTTCACGATGCCGAAGAACGTGGTTGTAAGGTATTTATCTGCGCAGCGGGTCTGGCGGCTCACCTGGCAGGTGCCGTAGCCGGTATCACCACACGTCCAGTGATCGGTGTGCCAGTAGATTGCGGTCCACTACAGGGTCATGATGCTCTGCTATCGACAGTGATGATGCCTGGCGGTGTGCCTGTGGCAACCGTGGCTATCGGCAGTGCAGGCGCGAAGAACGCGGGTTACCTGGCGGCGCAGATGCTGGCCGTTGGCGATGACGCCCTAGCGCTTGCGGTGAAAGAAGAGCGTGCTAAGTCTGCCGAAGCCGTGCAGGCAAAAGATGCCAAGCTACAAGAGAAATTAGCCAACGCATAATCTCATTTTTATGAGAAAAAAGCCGCCAACCTTATAGGTTGACGGCTTTTTTTTGTCTTGTTTAACCCTTTAGCCAATTTCTAACGTTACTAGAATTAATGATGAGTTTAACGTGACAGCGGGAGTATGAAATGTGGATGAATCTATCGACCCAAGTTAACGCCGTGCCGAGCACTGGGAACCTAAATCATTTGTCCTCGTTGGTGATGGGATTTTTGTTGGTTATGCTCTCGGGCTGTCACATGACAAATCAACAATCGGTTGAAGAAAACACAGCTGAAGCGCAGGTGCAACAGACTGAAAGCCTTGAGATACAGGCAACTGATAATAGCAGCGAACAGCCGCTAAAAGTGCTTAAGTCATCAACACGAGAAGAGCCTGCTGCCCCGCAAATAAAGCAGGGAGAGCATACCTTAGTTAAACCAATTGATAAGCCTTGGCCGCCTCAACCGGATCCTAAACCTGTATTGGAAGATAAGCCTAGAAAGGACAGCATATAGTTGAATTTACAAGCATACCTTAGGTTAGCCGTAGACAAACGGAGCGAGGCGATGCAGACTCAGTCATAGATGACTGATGGTCCATTTATGGATATGCATAGGGAGCCTAGCGTGACTAAGGTATCTGAAGATGATGTTGTAAAGGATCCTGATCAAACCTTAATGATGCAATATGCCCAGGGAGATCAGGGAGCCTTTGAGCAGCTTTATCATAAACACAAGGGTGGCCTGTATCGCTATTTTAAGCGTCAACTCGGCGACGCTGCCTTGGCCGAAGACCTCTACCAAGAGACCTGGAGCCGGGTGATTAAGGCCGCCGCAGGCTATGAGCAGCGTGCCAAGTTTACCACTTGGCTCTATCGCATCGCCCATAACTTGCTAATCGATCATGTCAGGGCGCTCAAGCCAGTGGATAGCCTGAGTGATCCGGCGGGCGATGAACAGCCCTTGGAAGCCGTAATTCCCAGCGATGAGAGCGGCCCGGATGACCAGCTTGAGGATGAGCAGAAGGCCTCGATCTTAAAGGATTGCATCAGCCTTTTGCCCCATGTGCAGAAAGAAGCCTTTCTGCTGAATGTGGAGATGGGATTTACCGCGGCGGCGATTGGTGAGATCGCCGGGGTCGGCATGGAAGCCACCAAGAGTCGTATTCGTTATGCCAATCAGGCGCTTAAGGCCTGTGTGCAACAGAAATGGCAGGAGCAGTCTAATGTCAGATGAAAACGATAAAATGCTCTCGGATGCCGAGCTAAAGGCACTCTATCTCGCTAAGGCGACAGAGCAGCCATCATCCGAAGTCGATGCCCGTATCCTGGCGATGGCCCAGCATCGCCTAAATGAGCGACGCCTAAATGAGCAAGACCTATCAGAGCAAGAGAGTGAGGGGGCGGATAAGCAGAGTGGGTCTGCCAATGTTATCCAGGTCAGCTTCTGGCGCCGTTATCGCTGGCCGATGTCAACGGCCGCGTCCGTACTCCTGTTGTCTAGCCTGCTGCTGATGAACCTCAATGGACCAAACCCCATAGACGAGCAGGTTCGGCCTATGCTCGCCAGTGAGCCTCAGCTGATGCGCATGGCAGCGCCGCACGAGAAGCAAGAGCCGAAAGTGCAGCAGGGACCCAGTGCCCAGGCCGATGTCGACGCGCCCGAGATGGCGAGCCCCCAGGCCGTCACTATGATGTCTCGTAAAGCGCCTGCGGATCTCAACACAGAGGTGAAGACAGGCGAGCAGACCAAGCTCGAGTCGCTAACGCCTCCCGAAGCCGAAGTGAAAGCCCAGGCCAAGGCGGTGATATCGGATATTCAGGCGGTGAATCATCTGCAGCATCTGGTCGATGCCGAGCTGTGGCCTGATGCCGATACCCTCTACCAAAGATTGTTAAAGGAGCGTCCAAGGCTAGAAGATAACAGTCATCCTCAACATGCCCAGTGGCGTGAGTTGGTGAGTCAGATTAAGGCGCACCGACAGGACAACTAACGGGTTGAATTAGCAAAAGGGGCCTATGGGCCCCTTTTGTTTAGAAGGGCTTAATTCGCTGGTGGACTTGGCTTGGTTATTATCAACCAATCTTTTACGCCATCTTTTACCACCATCTTTTGCCATCATCTTTTGCGACTCACCCTCTGCCCTCTCTTTTGACTAGCTTCTTTTGCTACCTCCGTTTGCCACCTCCGTTTGCTACTTATTTGGGTTAAATGGATAGCGATATCCACTCCCCCAATCAGCCGACTAAAGATCAGCGTAGGATTATGGATATTTGTACACATTTGCTAATACTTCTTTGGTCACAAATTACTGTAGATTTAAGGAAAGTTTGCTACCTTGTTGCCCCATAAGAATAAATCTGACTTAATCATGGGCGCTTTATGAAACTTTCTCACCTGTTTGCCTGCTGCGCGATCGCCTTGGGCACAGCCTCTTCCGCACCACTCTTCGCCGCTCAAGCTGAAAATGTAAAAGCCGAGAGCCAAGCCGCCGAGCAGAATGTTGGTTATTACCGCTCGCCAGCCATTCATGGCGATACCTTAGTGTTTACCGCCGAGGGCGATCTATGGGTTCAGCAGTTGGGCGATGCCCAGGCGAGAAGGCTTACCAGCCTGCCGGCGCAGGAGCTGGGCGCCGCCATCTCTAACGATGGTCAGCAGCTCGCCTTTGTCGCCAACTATGAAGGGGCCAGCGAGGTCTACGTGATGCCGGTTCAGGGGGGCGTGGCCAAGCGAGTCAGTTTCGAGAACAGCCGAGTAAGAGTGCAGGGCTGGACGGCTGATGGCAAGGTGCTCTATGCCACGGATAATGCCTTCGGCCCAGCCAACTATTGGGTGCTACGCAGCGTCGATCCTAAGACGCTAACCACCCAAGATCTGCCGCTGGCCGATGCCATCGAAGGTGTGGTGGACGATGCCGGTGATTATGTCTACTTTACCCGCTTCGGTCTGCAGGCCACCGGCGATAATGCCAAGGTGTATCGCGGCGGTGCCAAAGGCGAGTTGTGGCGTTATAAGCTCGGCAGCGACCAGGAGGCTCAGCCTCTGACCGCCGAGCATGAAGGCTCGGTGCGCCAGCCCATGTTGTGGCAAGACCGCCTCTATTTCGTCAGCGACAGCAGCGGCAACGATAATATCTGGTCCATGGCGCTCGATGGCAAGGATCTACGTCAACATACGCAATTCAGTGACTGGCAGGTACGCGGTGCCCGCCTAGAGCAGGGGCGCGTGGTGTTTCAGCAGGGCGCCGACATCAAGCTCTATGATATTGCCAGCAATCAGGTGTCGACCCTGGATATTCATCTGACCTCGGATTTTGCCGAGCGCCGTGAGCACTGGGTCAATCAACCAATGAAGTATGCCACCTCGACCAGCCTGGCGCCGAGTGGTGACAAGGTGGTGATCACCGCCCGCAGCCATGTGGCGCTGGCGGGCACAGACGGCTCGCGCCTGATAGAGCTGGCTTTGCCCGGCGACTACCGGGTTCGCGGCGCCGTGATGAGCCCGGATGGCAAATGGGTCTATGGCATCAGCGACGCATCGGGCGAGCAGGAGATCTGGCGTTACAGCGCAGATGGCAGCGATGAGGCCAAGCAGCTTACCCAAGATGCCAGCGCCCTGCGTATGGGTATCAGCCTGTCGCCCGATGGCCGTTACATTGCCCATGACGATTACAATGGCGATTTATGGCTCCTCGATCTCAAGAAGGGCCGTAATAGCAAGATATTGACCAATGGCCAGGGACTGGGGCCATACGGCGATGTGGTCTGGTCGAACGATAGCCGTTTTATTGCTGTGACCAAGGATGAGCGAGGCCAGCAGAGGCCACAGATAGTGCTCTATTCTCTGGATGAGAAGCGAGCCGAGGCGCTGACCAGCGACAAGTATGAGTCATTCTCGCCGGCCTTCAGCGACGATGGTCAGTGGCTTTATTTCATCTCTAATCGCGAATTTAATGCGACCCCCACCTCACCCTGGGGCGATCGCAACATGGGGCCGGTATTCGACAAGCGCGGACAGATCTTCGCCCTGGCACTGACGCCAAAGGCGGTCTTCCCCTTTACTAAGCCTAACGAATTAAATCAGCAGCCTGCTAAAGAAGCGAGCGCCGCCGATAAGCCCGCCAAGACTCAGGTTCAGTGGCAGGGGCTTGGCAAGCGTCTATGGCAGGTGCCTGTGGCGTCGGGCAACTATAGTCAGTTGCAGGTAACCACCAAGGGGTTGTATCTCTTGTCTAATTCGGTAGATGGTGCCCAGGCGCCGTCGCTTAAGTGGATCAAATTTGATCCCCTCGGGCCTAAGGTTGAGACCTTCAGTGACGATGTGGCCAGCTATGGGCTTTCAGCCGATGACAGCAAGCTCTTCCTGCGCCGCCATAGCAAAGGGGGCGCGGAGATGCTAATCGTCGATGCGGGCGAGTCGCTGCCCAAGGAGCTAAATCATGCCAAGGTGCAGACCGAACAATGGCAACTGGCTATTTCTCCTCAGCTCGAGTGGCAGCAGATGTTTGAAGATGCCTGGTTGATGCACAGAGATTCTTTCTTCGACAAAAAGATGCGCGGCCTCGACTGGCAGGCGACCAAGGCCAAGTATCAGCCATTGCTGGCCAGGCTGACGGATCGCCATGAGCTCAACGATATCTTTATGCAGATGATGGGTGAGCTCGATGCCTTGCACTCTCAGGTGCGTGGCGGCGATCTGCCGCTAGATCCTAACCAGCCTAAGGGGGCGAATTTAGGTGCCCGTCTGTTACAGACCAAGCAAGGGGTCAAGATAGCCCATATCTACCAAAACGATGCCGAGTTACCCCAGCAGGCTTCGCCGCTGGCCAGGGTCGATGTCGATGCCAGGGTGGGTGACTTGATTTTGGCTATCAATGGTAAGCCGGTTGAAAACGTTGCCGACGTGGCACGCCATTTGCGCAATCAGGCCGATAAGCAGGTGCTGCTGACCCTTAAACGCGAGGGTAAGACGCTCAAGACCATAGTCTTGCCTGTGGCTAACCGCGTCGATGCCAAGCTGAGATACCTAGATTGGGTCAACAACAATAACCAGAAGGTGGCTAAGGCCGGCGAGGGTGACATAGGTTACCTACACCTGTATGCCATGGGCTCAGGTGATATCGCCAACTTTGCCCGCGAGTTTTACGCCAACATTGAGAAGAAGGGCTTGATCATCGATGTGCGACGTAACCGTGGCGGTAACATCGACAGCTGGATCATCGAGAAACTGCTGCGCCGCGCCTGGATGTTCTGGCAGCCTACCCAAGGCACGCCAAATACCAACATGCAGCAGACCTTCCGCGGTCACCTGGTGGTGTTAACCGATCAGCTGACCTATTCAGACGGCGAGACCTTCTCTGCCGGCATCAAGGCGTTAGGCCTGGCGCCGCTCATCGGTAAGCAGACCGCCGGTGCCGGTGTCTGGCTCTCGGGTCGAAACTCGCTGACCGATAAGGGGATGGCGCGTGTGGCCGAGTATCCTCAGTACGCCATGGATGGACGCTGGATAGTGGAGGGGCGAGGCATCAGTCCGGATATCGAGGTCGACAATCTGCCCCACGCCACCTTTAAGGGAGAAGATGCCCAGTTGAACAAGGCGCTTAACTATCTCAAGCAG
Organism: Shewanella sp. cp20; assembly: GCF_000832025.1. Taxonomy (NCBI): domain Bacteria; kingdom Pseudomonadati; phylum Pseudomonadota; class Gammaproteobacteria; order Alteromonadales; family Shewanellaceae; genus Shewanella; species Shewanella sp. cp20. Next base: position 210,147 of record NZ_JPII01000029.1, read on the forward strand.
AAGCTGGAACTCGAGCCTGTACTGCCGATTAAGGCGCAGCCGATGCCAGGCAGCGGGATGGCCCAAGACGTTAAATAAAGCTTTTATAACGCCTTAACTTAACCCATACCATTTTAGGAGGTTACCGACCAAGCAGTTCCCAGGTCGGTAACCTCCATTTTTATGGGCGCAGATATATGTATGCTGAGCACGCTTTCTCTGTGACAAGGGCTAGGCGCCTAGACTGCATGAGCCCTATGGCGTGGTACCAGTCCAGCGTGTCGTGGGGCATTGGTATGTTGAGGTAAGGACATCTTGAGATAAGGGCATCTTGAGGTAAGGGCATCTTGAGTCGCCAGCGTTAGCCAGGGATGATCTCGATTGCTATCTCTTTGGCCAGGGAATTAGCAATAAAGCAGTGTTTGTGGGCCAGGGCATGCAGCTTAGTTAACTGTTCATCGTTTAATGGCGGCACCGATTCAACCTTGGGGTTTAAGGTGATGCGGGTGATCGCCGTTCTCCCCTGAGCGTTGGTGCCCAGTTCGGCGCTCGCCTCGTCATGATAGCTTATCAGGGTGAGTCGCTTCTTTTGCACTATGGTGAGAAAGCTCAGCATGTGGCAGGCCGCCAGCGCGCTGAGCAGACTCTCTTCTGGATTGACTCGCGTGTCATTGCCGCGATATTCGGCGGCGGCCGAACCTTGCAAATGCTGACCACTACCAAAGCTAAGCTCATGATCTGTCGATGTGAGGTTGGTAGCACTGTCCTGTGCTGGCCATGAGATGTTTACCGAAAAAGACACGCGTGCGACTCGTTAATGTGAGGTGGGATTAATATACCAGAGTCACGCTGACTTAGCAGGTGCTTAGGCCTGATACCAACTCATCGCCTGTTCATTGCTTTTGGCATAGGTCTGCATGGCAGAAACCTGTTGCTGTTGCATGCTAGCGTTGACGACTGCACTGCGCGCGTCGTCATGCTGGGATAGATAATAGATGCTGACCGGTGAAAGACCATTATGATTGCCCGTGACGATAGAGGCCATGTCGCTGCGTACCTGGTATTCGAGCTGGGCTTGCTTATAGGCCTTTAGTTTGTCCAGCGCATCGTCAGGTACTGGGCGGCTCAATGGCTGCGTCTCGGTTGCCTCGTCAGAAGCTTGAGCAGAGGCCTTATCATGTTCACTTAGCTGTCTCGCCAGGGCCGAGATGGTTACTGTGTCCTGCACGCCATCGACCTTAGTCTCCACAGTCTGCGAGACTTGATGTGGCGTCATCTTGCCTGCTGGTGGCATGATGGCCGTATTGTTATCTTGCCTTTCCACTTGTTGATTGGCCGGTTGATTCACTGGTTGATTGAGCTGTTGGTAGGCCATCGCCGGAGAAACTCGCATCTTAATTCGCCTTAGTCACCTGTAGTCTGATTAGGCGTATCCTAATGGACTGAGGCTGTACCTTAGCTGAATTAATAACCAGTTAGGCGATAAGGCCGCTGCCTCCAAACACTAAGCTAAAGACACTGGTTAGGGTTAACACCAAAGGCAGGCGCTTGGCCTGGTAACTCAGCAGCAAGATGGTGGACAGTGCCGTAATGGTCATCACGCCAAAGAAGACGATGCTGCCGTAGCCCAGATGATAATAGTGGATGCATTGGCCATAGCTGCCGAGTAATAGTAACCAGGCAAATCCTGTTAGCCAGCGTTGCTCGGCCCTCGTCGGGGCTCGACCAAAGCAGTCTTTATAGTGGCCGAACATTGACAGCGCCATTAAACCAAAGGCGATGACGCCTAGACAAAGGGCTAATATCATTGGCGAGCCTCCTCTAAGCTTAGGTCTTTCGATTCTTTCTTATTAACCGCTGCTCTGGCAGTAAGAGTGTTAGCTGTGCTAGACGCGGCTGATTTACTGTTTAGCCTGCTAGTGGCGCCTTGGCGCAAAGGGATCAGCTTAGTGCGTGACACCTGCCTGGCGGCAAACCCCAGTGCCAAGGCAAACAGCAGGCTGACCATATCGAAACCCACTAGGGTCCATTGGTTATCGGCCATGTTGCTAAGCAGACTCTGTCCAGAGGTGACGGCGCCTAGTAGCGGCAGCGCCGCAAAGGCCAGGGCACCCAGGGCTAACCATTGACGCCAACGTCGCCAAGATTGCGTGCAGCGCAGCCCATCCCACAGCGCAACGATGGCGATGACGGCCAGGGTGATAAAGAAGACATCCACCTCTCGTTGGGCTCGGTCAAACATATCGACTGGTAACAGGCGGTTGGCATAGAAAAAGCCTGCCGTGGCGAGAGGAAGGCCACAGATGAAGCTGATGTTGAGCCCATCGACCAGCCTGAGGCCAATGCTTGGCTTGGCACCTGTTTTAATGGCTTTTTGTTGTTTCTGGGCGATTTTCACCGCCCACAGCAGGGTGCCTGTGGCCACCATGGCGCAACCTAGCAGACCACAGAGGAAGAACAATCCCCTCAAGGCCCAGTCGGCAAAGCGCGCGGTATGCAGGGCCATCAGGGTGTCGTAGGTCTTGTAGGTGGCGCTCTCTGGGTTGCCTAAGGATTTAAGCTCACCCGTTATCCCATCGAAGACAAGCAGGCTGCGCCTATCTGTAACCGTGTGTTCGCTGTTAAGGGTAAAGCTGATGCGGCTGCTGTCACGCCCTGGGCCTGTGATGCTCACCTGTTTCAGGGGCGCCGCGCCCCATTGGCGCTCGACTTGACTGACGAGTCTGGCCGCATCGAAGAGGGGCGCCTGAGTATCGCCTGGCTTTTCCTGTATTCGCGCTGGGTTGAGATCGGCCCTGAAGGCGCGCACGTCACCATCGTATTGCTGCAAAGCGCCCCATGGCATGAACATGAACATCAGGGTGATGAGACCCGTGTAGGTGATGATTAGATGATAGGGCAGTGCCATCACGGCACTGACATTGTGAGCGTCGAGCCAGGAGCGACTGCCCTTGGCTGGCCTGAAGCTGAAGAAGTCTTTAAAGATCCGCTTGTGGATCACCACGCCGCTGATCAAGGCGATCAGCATCGCCATGGTGGCGAGCCCCACTATCCAGCGCGCGGCCACCACAGGCAGGTAATGGAGATCGAAATGCAGGCGATAGAAGAAGTTGCCACCGCGGGAGTCGCGAATGTCTGTGATCATCTGCTGACCATCCTGGCTTACCACATGCTCGTGGAACTTGCCGCGGCGTTCGCCTGCTTTCGGCGCATCCGCCCAGCCGAAGCTCAGATAGGGCTTACGCTCGCTCGGGAAAGATATGGTCCAGCTGGCGGCATCGGGCGCTTTGTCGGCCAGATATGCCTGGCCCTTGGTGATTTGCTGCTCAACTTGTCGTTGGTCATAGTCTTGAAACACGGCCTGATGCAGCTCGGGCTTACTCCACAGGCTGATCTCATGGCGAAAATAACTCAGGCTGCCGGCAAAGAAGATGAGTAGCAGTAGCCAGCAGACGGCGAGACCGGCCCAGGTGTGCAGCCAGGTCATGGAGCGAAAAAAAGTCTCTTTCATGGGATTAACCTAAAACGAGTGTGAGGCCGTAGAGCAGGCTGCAGAGTGCCACGGGTTCCAGCACCACGCGTAGGTGGGACCTTAGGCTAAAGAGTCGAATGATCATCATGGCAAAGAGGCTAAAGGAGACCATGGTGCCCACAAGTACGGCGTCGAGACGGCTTAGGGGCAGAGACTGTGCCAGCAGAACTGTGGTGAGCGCCGCTACGCCATAGCCACCAAGCAGGGAGGCGAGCAGGCGTACGATGACCGAAGCCCTGGGAGAGAGGTCTCGCTTGGTTGGCGTTAGACGCTGAGAAATGCTTGTATTCACTATGGATAAATTGATGACCTATAATTCAGGTCATTATACACTTGTTGAGATAAGTTCTCATTCGTATTTACATGTAAAGCTCATCTCTTAGCCTAGCGAGGATGCTAGGGCCTGTTTATCTTTCGCGTTCATTTTTGCAGCATTCTGTATCGCTTTTATAGAAGGCAGAGCGATTGTAATGTGGTGTGCTACATCAATGAGCGATAACGCAGTAGAAAAATGATACAGACGCTGCCCGCAGGGTTCGTCTTGAGCACGTTCAACGCTTTGTTACTCGGCTTTTATATAGAATAACTATACTTCAAGCCTGATGCCGCGATTTGAACGTGCTCAATTAGAACAAAATTTGTTCTCAAAAGGTCAACAGGCCCTAAGGTGACGTCATAAAGTCAGATTGATTAAATTTTGTTTATTTTGTGGGATTTATGGCCGAAACCGCTCGTTTGCACCCGATATCCTGTTTTTGCCGCTTGATTTTAACCTGTATGGGGAGTAGATCTTAGTAGACAGTGAATGGAGATTTACTTGGATATCGCCCATGCTACATAGGCGTCAATTGAAAAAAAAGTGCTTCAGTCCCTTGTTTTTTCTTTTAATCATCCCAAGTTCATTATTGAAGTCATCCTAAAAAGGAAAACCTATGAAAATAAATCTTTCTGGTCATCACGTAGATATCACCGATTCAATTAAAGAGCATGTGAATCAAAAGTTTTCCAAGATCGCGACCCATTTCCCAACGCTCATTTCACTCGATGTCATCATTGCTAAAGAGCACGGAGAGTTTCAGGTCGAACTCAGTACCAATTATGAAGGTAGCCGGATATCCGCCTCTGGGAGTGACGATGTTATGTATCCAGCTATCGCAAATGCCGCCAAAAAACTGGATGCGGCGTTAAAGCACAGAAAAGGGCAGTTGAAGGCAGATTTGCATCAAAAGCCGGTAAGTACCACACCTGAGATAGCCCATGAGATCATCCAGGAGATGAAGTTGGTCTAATCAGCCTGCCAGGTAAGTGATATAGAGAAGCCACCCTAAGGGTGGCTTTTTTATGTTCGGATTTTGGGCAAACAGGCCTGAAAGGCTAATGCGGTTAAGACCAGGCTGTTAAAGCAAATGCAGTAAAAGTCAGTGCGGTTAGGGCAACTCTACCTCTAGCGCCGGGCATTCAAGCGTCGCGACCTGCTGCTTGTCGCTTAGGTCTTGATAGAGTCTCATGGGCTTCAGCGCCGCTCTGTATCGACCTGGCGGGATCTCAAACGCCTGAGCAAGCGCCAGAGAGACGGTTAGGGATTTACCCGCAGGTAGCAGCAGGTAGTCGTCATCAAGTGGCTCGCCGCGCTTGGCCAGTGCGCCTTGGTAATCGAGTGCCTGTTGATTACCAAGGTCGGTCAGGGTCAGAAACTCACTAAACCAGGCATCGAAGGGCGTGTGCCAGCTAAGCAGATACCAGCTGGTCTCAGTGGGGGCCTGTATCTCGAAGGTGAGGGTATTGTCTTGCTCCGCCTTTATTAGGCGACAGGTGGGCAATGCTTGATGTGCGAGGCTGTTCATACTGATCGTCCAGAGTAGCAAGAGGCTAAGAGACAGAGACCTTAAAGGCGTAAACATAGGCGTTAACCTTTGGCATAGACCAAACAAAAAAAGGGCGGATAATTCCGCCCTCTAACTGACAAGAAAGATAATAAGAAGATTAGTTTAAGTTAGGCGTGTTTTCAGCAAAATATTCATGGCTGTCAGCATTTTGAATCGCCTGTGAAGGATCGCTGATCGCCAAAGATTTTGCACCACTCTGACCGTAAACGATATCATCGGTACCGGCAACTACGTTGAAGTGGCTGGTTTCGTGGATGATGGTGCCGCCCTTAGAGTCAGTGCCCGATGTTGGGGCTGACCAGAAGGCATTACACATGTAGATCTTGTATGGTTGAGTTGGGTAAACATAAGCGTAGTATTGCTTCTTACAGCTACAGTCAAAGGTCAACGGCTCGTTGTTAAGCGCACTGTCGATCTTGCTGAAGTTGTTGCTTACCGTGTTCCAGCGAGAAGAGCTGTAGGCACCAAACCAGGTGCTGTAACGCTGAGAGTTGCTGCTGGCCGTGGCCAGGTGCTGGTTAGCGTCGGCAGACATAGTCTTAGCCGCAGCCAGGCCGGCAAGGATATCGCTCTGCTGTGAGTTGCTGCAGCGACCGGTGAAAGAGATACCGTCAGGTGTAGTACCGCCACCATCGCCAGTGCCTGGCTTACCCTTGTTAGCGCCGCCTTTAAATTCGCGACCCTCTAGGTAGAAGCTTGCTGGCGCCGAATGTATGCCTTCTACGCCCAAGCGAGCCAGCTTCTTGGCTTGGCCAGGATTTGGCGCAAACAGTTGCATAGAGCTGACATCGTAGCTGATCTCATAGTTGGCTGTAGACGACATGTCATATAGCGACGAAAGCTCTACCTGGTAAGAGATGCTCTCGCCAGATTTTAGCTTGATGTAGTCCTTATGGCTTGGTGCTTGACGCTTGTAGTGAGCGCCAAGGTAAGGGCGCTCCTGACCGTCAGCGGTAACTTTAAATAGCGACTCTTCAACACCATCTGCCGCGGTAAACCACTTGAGTAGTTTCACCGGAACGTTTGCTTCGTTGGTCAGGGTTAGGGTGACCATCACGTCCTGGTCGCTGCTAAAGCTGTCTTGGCTCATCTGCAGCTTAGCGGCGATCCCCTCGGCGAGGGCCGATTGACTCAGTAAGGTGGTAGCAATGGCGAGTGTTGATAATTTGAATAGCTTGCTCATCAATTTGTCCTTTTGATTGAGGTTGTTCTTATTGTGTTTACAAATGTTACTCAAATGTTGCGAAATCGAGTTTATGTCGAACCGCTAATGAAAAGCAAGACTAAGTTGGCGATTTGTTTCGTTATGATCTTAATATCTAGTGTAAAACGCTTTTTTAGCACCCAATAGGAAGGCACAATTTAGGGGCGTGGCAGGGCATGCGGGCTCGATTCCTCATCGAAACGAGCCCGGTTAGGTTAACGTGTTAACCATTGGGTGATGGCTTGATTAAAGGCCTCCGGCGCTTCTGTCATGACCCAGTGACGGGTATCGAAAGCGATGACCCGATTACCTTCTCTTGCGGCCATCTCTTGTTCCCACGCAGAGGAGTGGAACATACCCGGTTTATTCTTTCCGTATATAAACAGCAAGGGACAATCGATTTTTAGTGGCAGATGACCCAGAGGCTTGCCCGTCAGCGTTCGACTCCATTTCCAGTAGTAGGAATAGGTCATAGATGAACCGATCAAGGCAGGATCTCCCGGTGCATGAAGCCACTTAGCCATCTTGCGGGTCATCGCATCACCAATGCTGCCGCCAATTTTCCAGGCCGTGGCTAACCAGATCTGGTAGGCAAACATAAAGGCTTTGACGCTTGCGGTTAACTGATGCTCCTTTGAGCCGGCGTCACCAATGTCGACACCTATGATCTTCTCGACTTTATCCTGATGGCGCAGATAAAACTGGTAACCGAAGAAGCAGCCCCAATCGTGAAGCATTAAGATCACCTTCTGGTTAGGGCTAACGGCGTCGATGACAGCGTCAATTAAGGTGACGATCTGCTCTAAGGTATAGAGCGTGCGCGATTGTTTGTCCTCGTAGCCGGGTAGGCTAAATCGAACACAACGATAATCTGACTTAAGGACATCGACCTGTGGTTGCCAGAGCCGATAGGTATCGGGCCAGCCGTGAAGCATCAGTATGGTCTGTTCGCCTTGGCCTTCTATATGAACCTGAGTTCCGTTTACATCTACTAATTCAACCATGTTAACTCCCACTCTTGGTGAAAACGGTTTAGAGTAATTACTCTATTTTAAGGTAAGGCGAAAAAGAGAGCATGTCCAGAAGATGTTAATGCATCAGATCATGTTTTCAACGTAAACCTGTGGGATGAAAAACGGGTGCCGATGCGAGCATGGCTTGAGCATTGGGTGAGCATAGTGTGATCATCGTAGAATGTTTGTAGATAGCATGATTAAGCCCAATGTTAAGCGGTGAGACCATGAGGTCAGCAATACCAGGAGGTTAACAATACCATGAGGCTAGCAATACCAAGAGCTGGTGAACGTGAGGTTTAACTTTCTATTAAAAGTTATCGTCTTTAGGAGGGCAATAGCAGCGGGGCATAGTTAAACTTTAACGCCCGTCGAGTGATCCCTAGGGCGGCTATTGTCGTAGGCCTATTTATGAATCGATTACATCCCAAGAAACTGCTCCAGAGTAAATGGACAAAAGTAACGCCACAGGCGCGTGAGAAACACTTCATAGTGACCGAGGTGGATTATGACGAGCAGCGAAATGTCCAAGGCTGCGTCATCGAGGCCCTGCATAGTGGCAGGCAATACGCTATCGACTGGCGTTCACTGAAAGACAGTGATATCTGGCTTGTGGGCTGGCGCTAATCGGCTTAACCAATAATCGCCATCGAGTCTTTTTATTTAAATTGCGCACAATTTATTTGCGCAACACTCTATTGTTTGCTATAAATAGTCCTAGTTAAATTGTGTGCAATTTATTTTATCAAAATTGAGCGAGGAAAATGAGATGAAGACATTATATCAAACCAGTGCTACTGCCAGTGCCGGCCGTAACGGCCGAGTCGCCACCGACGATGGTAAACTGTCGCTAGACCTAAGCTATCCTAAGGAGATGGGTGGAACCGGTGAGGCGACCAACCCAGAGCAGCTGTTTGCCGCGGGTTATAGCGCCTGTTTTTCTAACGCCATATTGCATGTTGCGAGAGAGGCTAAGGTGAAGCTGACTCAGGCGCCGGTTACGGCCGAAGTTGGCATAGGCGCCCGCGCCGAAGGTGGGTTTGGACTGAGCGTTAAGCTCAACGTTGAACTGTCACTACCTCAGGAGCAGGCTGTTGAATTGGTCAAGATGGCCCATCAGGTTTGCCCATACTCTAATGCCGTGCGTAACAACATTGACGTAGGGCTAATGGTTAATGGTGAGTCTTTGTAAGTGCAAGTTATGAAGAGTCATTCGATGGATGAACGATTCGCTTCTGCGGGGATCTTAGTTGGGCGTATCATGCTAGCGCTCTATTTTCTCGTCCCTGGGATCATGAAGTTTGTCAGTTGGGATATGCATGTTGCCTTAATGGAGCGACATCACATGGTGCTAATTCCCCTGCTGCTTGCCAGTGCCGGCGTTAGCCAGATTGTGGCGGGTATCTGTTTAATGTTAAACCGTTATACGTCAGTGGTTGCTTCGCTGTTAGCTATGATGGTGTTACTGATTAACGTTACACTGCATGATTTTTGGCATTTCGAAGGGCTTGAAGCGGCACATGAGATGCAAAATTTCATTAAGAATCTGGGGATATTCGCGGGTTTACTGGTGTTGGCTGGCCACAGTCACCTGAAGCACCTTGGTAACAAGGGGTTACGCTAGGCCTAGTCTAGAATAATCCGTAAGCCTGGTTTGTCGGCCATTGCCTATGGGGGGCTGTTATTGTGGCATCCCCTAATGCCTAATGCCAAATGCCTAATGTCCAATGCCTAAGACTTGTATAAATGCCTGCAAAAAGGCGCATCAATAAGTCTTTAAGAGCAATAAGCTTTTAAGATCAACAGGCTCTAGGTATTCACCAGGACACAATAAAACGCCCCATTCTATGGGGCTTTTTTATAGCTTATGTTTGGCGAGCTCGGTAAGCAGCATCTCACGGCCCTCGCTTTCAACATGGGTCAAGAAGGCCTGGGCGATCGCCGAGGGGCGTTTTGATTTCAGCCAGAGAAAATACCAGTTAGAGTTGATCGGCAATTCCTTCACATTGAGTTGCGCCAGTCCGGTATTGCCGCCAAAGGCGAGGGTATGGGCTGAGAGAATACTGACACCCAGCCCCGACATGACCGAGTGTTTGATCGCCTCGTTGCTTTCAATGGTCATCTTCACGTTTAGCTTCACCCCCTGCTTAGCCATGAAACGCTCGATCGCCAAGCGTGTGCCCGAGCCATTTTCACGCATCAAGAAGGGCGCCTCGCAGAGCTCTGCCAGTGAGACGCCTTCCTGACTGACGAAGGGATGATTCTCGGGGGCTATGGCCACCAGAGGATTGTTGAAGAACTCTATGCTCTCTGTGTTGATATCCCCCGGTGGATGACTGAACACATAAAAGTCATCAATCCCCTGCTTGAGGCGCTCGATGATTTGCTGGCGGTTGCCGACATTGAGCTGCACCGCGACATTGGGGTAGCGTTCGCAGAAGGGGCCGAGCAGATGGGGAATAAAGTATTTTGAGGTGGTCACCACCGCCAGGCGGAGGGTACCCGACTTTAGTTCCCCCATGTCCGATAAGGACATCTCCAGGCGGGCAAAGCTGTCGAGGATCTCTGTGGCCGACTTGACTACCTCCAGCCCTGCCTCGGTAAACACCACCTTACGCCCCACTATGTTATAGAGCGGGAAACCTATCACGTCGGCGAGCTTCTTGAGCTGCATCGAGATGGTGGGCTGAGTGAGGTGCAAGGTCTCGGCGGCGCCGCTGACGCTGCCGCTATCATAGACGGCCAGCAAGATCTCCATCTGCCTGAGGGTACCGAGATGTGCCTGAAGTCTGAGAGACATGGTCGCTCCATATATAGATTTTTATCTATATAAAAACACAAAAATATCTATTTTTATATATAAATTGTTTTTGGCAAGATCGCTCCAGTTGCAAGAACACCGAATTTTTCGCGGTATCAGTCGTAAACGGGGGATCTTATGAAACAGTTAACTCAACTTATCCAGGCAGAAAAACAGTCACTCTTTAGCGTAGTCGTGGGCCTGATCGTGACCACTCTCGCTTTTGCGACCATGAGGGAAGGGCACAACGGTATGGGGTTACTGGTTGTCGGTCTCGGTCTGCTCTCTCTGACCCTGGTCTCTATCGCTGCTAAGTTGTCGTCTAAGCTGTCGTCTAAGCGTCGCAGCTTAAAGCCCGCTACTCGCCTGCAAGTGAAGGGCGCCTAAGATGCAGCTAGATATCACCATCGCCTTTTTCATTCTGGGGGCACTCGCGACCCTAATCCGCTCGGATATACAGTTTCCCAAGGCGCTCTATCAAAGCCTCACGCTGTTTCTCATGTTGGCCATCGGCCTCAAGGGCGGCGTGGCACTGGCAAAATATGGCTCTATCGCGCTCTTGCCCCAGTCTCTACTAGTGATCTGTCTGGGGCTTGTTCTGCCGCTAATCGCCTTTCCCATCCTGCGTTATGTGGGGCAACTTAAGCTCGAAGATGCGGCCTCTATCGCCGCCCATTATGGCTCGGTAAGTATTGGCACCTACGCGGTAGCCGTGGCGTTTCTCGAGACGCAAAATATCAGCTACGAGGCCTATTTCCCCTTGTTTGTGGTTCTGCTGGAGATCCCCGCCATCGCCGTGGGTATCGCCCTGGCCAGACGTTCGGGCACCAATCTTAAGTGGCGCACACTCATTCACGAGGTGTTTTGCAACCAGAGCCTGGTATTGCTCGTCGGCGCGCTGATCATCGGCTATCTCTGGGCCGAGCGCATCGAGGGGGTAACACCGCTGTTCTTTAATCTGTTCCACGGTATATTGGCGCTCTTCCTGCTCGAGATGGGGATGCTGGCCGCTAGCCGCCTAAAAGAGCTCAAGCAGATGGGGAACTTCATGCTGGCATTCGGCGTCTTCATGCCCCTGGTTGGCGGTTTGCTGGGCTGCATTTTAGGCTTACAGATTGGCTTGTCGACTGGCGGGGCAACCCTGCTGGCGGTACTGGGGGCGAGCGCCTCTTACATCGCCGTGCCGGCGGCCATGCGAGTGGCGATTCCCGAGGCGAATCAGAGCCTGTCTATCACCTATTCACTGGCAATTACTTTTCCGTTCAACGTATTGGTGGGCATACCTACCTATGCGCTGTTCACCAATTGGTTATCAAATTAAGAGGCACATATGAACAAAGCAAGAGTAGCAATCATCATGGGTTCACAGAGCGATTGGCCGACCATGAAAAATGCCACCACAGTCCTCGATGCCCTGGGTATCGCCTACAGTAAACAGGTCGTATCGGCGCACCGTACCCCAGAGCGTCTGGTGAGTTTCAGCCATGGTGCGGCCGATGAAGGCATAGAGGTGATCATCGCCGGTGCGGGCGGCGCGGCGCATCTGCCGGGCATGACGGCGGCCATGACGCATCTGCCTGTGATTGCGGTGCCCGTGATGAGCAAGGCGCTAAAAGGGATGGACAGCCTGCTGTCTATCGTACAGATGCCCAAAGGAGTTGCGGTAGCCACCCAGGCAATTGGCGATTCAGGCGCCTTCAACGCAGGCCTGATGGCGGCGCAAATCTTAGCGCTGGGCGATAGCGAGCTGACCCAGCGTCTGTGTGACTGGCGTGCAAGCCAAACCTCAGGTGTGCCGCTGGAGGTGGAATAATGCGCATCGGCATTATCGGTTGTGGTCAGCTGGCGCGCATGATGGCGCTGGCGGGCATTCCCTTAGGGCTTAAATTTAGCTTCGTCGCCGATGGCGGCCCAGATACGGATCTCAGCTGCGTCGAAGGCCTGGGGCCTGTTGCGTCCTGGCAGCCAGGGGAGAGTGTCAGCTCACTCTATGAAGCCTTGGGAAAACCGGAAGTAATAACGGTCGAGAAGGAGCAGGTGGATCTGGAGCTAGTTCGCGCACTCGAAGCCCACTGCACCATACGGCCAAATGTCGACAGCATCGCCAAGTGCAAGAGCCGCATTCATGAGAAGCAGCTACTAGCCCAGCTCGGCATTCCCTGTGCCCCCTTTACCTATGATGTCAGCCTCGAAGAGAGTGCCAAGACACTGGGTTACCCCATGGTGATCAAGTCGCTCGATGAGGGTTATGACGGCAAGAACCAATGGATGGTGCGCAGTGATGAGGATCTTGCGAAGGTATCGCCAGAGCTGAAACAAGGCCATTATTTGGCTGAGCAATGGATTCCCTTCGACGCCGAGGTGTCTATTATCGGTGTGCGTAGTGCAAGCGGTGAGGTCAGCTGTTACCCCCTCACCGAAAACCAACATCAAAACGGGATTCTGGTGCGCTCAATGGCGCCTGCCAGAGGATTAAACGCAGAGATGGTGCAGCAGGCACAAGCCTATATGACCAAACTGCTGCAAGCCCAAGAGTATGTGGGCGTGCTCGCCATGGAGCTGTTTGTGGTGGGTGATAAGCTGCTGGTGAATGAGTTAGCACCTCGGGTACATAACAGCGGTCACTGGACTCAGCTCGGTGCCCAGACATGCCAGTTTGAGAATCACATCCGCGCCGTCGCCGGACTCGCGCTGGGCGCCACATCCGCCATTGGCAAGACAGGTATGCTTAACTTGTTGGGCGTAGCTGCTCCACCAATGGAGGTGCTCAGCAGTAATGCCAGCCTGCACTGGTACAACAAGGCCGCCAAGCCCAACCGTAAGCTAGGACACATCAACTTCATGCTGGATGACTACACCCAGCTGGCCAGTCAGATGCAAAGCGTCGAGCAGTCACTGGTGAAGTGTTAAACTCAGTCTAATTTCTGGTTTAGTGCAATAGATAGGCAACTAAGATCTAGATTGATAGCGCATCAATATTAAAGGCTCCGACAAGATTTGTCGGGGCCTTTTTTGTGCTTAATATCTGATATGAAAGCGTAAATTGGTTTTGTTATTGACAGACTTAAAAAGTGATAGGCACAAAAAAGCCGCTAATCCCCTCTGGTAGGGCTTAGCGGCTTTTGAAGGTTATCGCTAACCTGATGTTGGTGGGGCGGCGTCATCTGAATTTTTTTGTATTTAATTGATATTTAATGTTTTTAATATCTATCAAAATAAAATGTGTACCAATTGGTGTACCTAAACGTTCGGTCGGCTAAAAATTGGACAGCATGTTGGAGAAGGTATAATTTAAGTTACTACAAGTAAGAGTGTATGGAAGATTGGTAGATAATTCTGAGATAAGGAACAGTAGAGTCAAGAATATTTACATAAAAAAGGGATAAGTTCATGGTTTCTTGGGGCGAAATATTTTTAAAAAATACATCAGCGATAAATTTTAGAGCATGCAGTGCCAACAGAGCTTGGAGAAGACATAAACAATTTACCTCTGTTGAGAACGCATTAATTGGGGATAAAGGTGCCTCACATTTGTTTGGTTCAGGCGGAGATGTATACGATGGGGACGGACATAAAGTAAATTATGGAATTCCATATTTCTGTGCAATCTGGTTTGATGGAGAAATTGGTGCCGCTCTCTTATTGAATGATGACAGAATGATACTTGCAGATAAGGAATGCTTTCTGGAGATAGATGAATGGGATCAAACAAGATCGAATCGAGTAGACTCAAAACCAAAAGAAATTGAATATGTTGTCACACGCCTAAAATCCATATTTAATCAGTCTGATGAGTTTGTAAACTTTACAATATCCAATGTCGAGGAAATGATTTTTAAATTTAATAATTTAAAAGAGGTAGATGATAATTATAAGTCTAATGTTGATGCAAGTAAAACCGAGTGTGAAACGTCATCAAAAAGCCGAATAGGTCAAAATAAATTCAGAAAAAAGCTTATTGACTACTGGGGAGGATGCTCTATTTCTAATAGTAAAAACCTCTCATTGTTAAAAGCATCCCACATTAAACCATGGATGGATAGTAATGATGATGAGCGTTTGGATGTTTATAATGGCTTGTTACTAATGCCTGGGCTTGATTCTGCTTTTGATGCTGGATTTATATCATTTGACGATAATGGGAGTATCATTATTTCAGAAAGTTTGGATTATGTTGATAAAATATATTTGGGAATTATTCGTTCTGACTTAAAAGTATTAAGAAAATTTGAGTGTGGGCATATTAAATATTTGGAATTCCATAGGGAGTATGTTTTTGAAAGTTGGCGCAAAGTGGCATTTAAAAATTTAATAAAGAAATCGCACGTATGAGAGATATCATAAACTTCCAAAAGAGTTTAGTGTGGTCATGTACCTGACTATAAATCTTGATTTCTAGTGTTACTAAAAATCATGATTAATGGGGGCTCGCTAAATGCGCGCAAACATCCTATTAAAATTTTTGCCGTTTTGATGGAATCGTAAATGACCTTTTTGATTAAGTTTAACCTTTCCTGTAAATGGCTGGGTGATGTAACCCCATTGACCGTATCTTGAAAAGAACAGCACATAATCGATATCGACCCCATCCCACTGTGACTGGACAATGACGTTTTCTTTATGAGTATCGAGAGACTTTACTTGGATTCGATAAAACGAGCTGCCATCCGAAATAACTAAGTCAGTCTTACTGCCATGGTCGGCCATGGGGAGAAACACTTCCCAGCCATCCATTTGGAACCAAGATGCGGCCAATGTTTCGAAAGAGATGCTTTTGTAGAACTTAGCTGTTTCGGGTTTAGCCTGAGTTTGTTTGATAGGCATAATTATGATCCTGAATTTATGCCACTTGTCTGCTATTGGCTGCATGACTATGGCCGAAAGATCCCATAACGGAATGCTTTCAATCAGGATTCACAACTACTCCTTATGGAATGTAGTCCATGGCAAAGCGGCCAAGCTTGGATTTCGGGCTCAACCCATACTCTCCATAAATGCCAATTCAGTATCTCACTGGTGAATCGCGTTCAGACATAATCTAGTTATTGCTTAGTCCTTTGTCTATTGCTTGCGATTGCTTTAACTAATAATTTATTTAACTCTATCAGGCATGATTTCCGCGAAAGTTCGAACAGGTACGATAAGTGCTGTTGCTGTCTCATTCTTTTGTTACTAATACAGCTAGCTAAAAAATGTGTTTAGCTTAGGTTAGGTGTCGGTAACTGTTTGTTATCTTATAAGAATGACCAGGATTGACAATGAGTATCAACAAAGCATAATTCCAGTCAAATGACCTTAGGTGCCAAAGATTACGGATATCACTTAAGTTAGGACAACAAAAATGGACATTGGTAAAACCTATGCAGCAAATCGACTCAGCATCGCAAAGTAGCAGCGCGAATCAAAATGACAGTGCTTGGCAAAATACAACTACTCAGCAAAACCAGAATCAGTCGCAACAAGTCAGTCTCGCCGCGCGAATTGGGCGCGGAGTGACATTTTTAGTGAAGTGGTTGTGGCTATTGACTATGTTTTTACTCGGCATTGCCCTGAGTTTACTCATGACAAAAAAGATATTCGAATATTCATATTCATTGTCTGAGCTGGATTTGGCCGAAACCCTATTTTTTGTTGGACTAGTACTGTTTGTCTTTCATTATTTAAAGCTGTGTTACCGAAGTGATGCTCCTCTGGTGCGTAAAATCATTATGCCCTTTGTGCATCAAGCACAAGTTAGCTTGGTTGCTTTTTTTGTGTTGAGGATCGCTGCTAAAGCCAATAAGTTAACTTTTAATGATTATACTGACATGCCGTTGCTGGATTTGGCTGTTTATCTTTTGATCTTGATAACACTGGGGTATAGCTATTATTGGGTTGCCGACATAGACGGCAATAACGCTGTGGCAGTTGAAGCAGATCCCGGCAAGGCTGCGAATAAGCCAACGGATGACCTTAACCAGAGCAATGAGAAGGGAGATTTGGCTATCGGACAGGGTGACTCGGTAAATGCGGGAGGTGCTCAATGAAACCTGTTGGTTATTTTCTTAGTTTACTGATGTTGTTTAGCCAATCAAGTTATGCGCTGGTCAATTCTAACGCTAAACCCGGTAGCGCAGAGTTTTTGATTTACGCGTGTCAGGAATATACCGAGTTATATAAAAAGCGCGAGGAACCCCGATTTGGTGCTTTTCTCACTACCTCAAAAGAGGAGAGTTTTCGTGCCGGTTATTGTTTGGGGGCAATAATGCATGCCAACAGTACCTGTTCTTACTCCTATGCTAAGTCTGTGTATCTTGCTGCGGAAGCGATAGCATCGGTCAATCTTGATCGCTCATATACTGAGGCCAGCTTGTTGGAGAAGGTTGTATGTCGTTAGTCAATACCAATCAGGCGGTACAGCAGTTGTTTGGCCTTGAAGGTAGCGAAGCACTGCGTTCCAAGGCCAACAGCTATCTACGAAACGGGGTTATCCCATCATCACTCATAGTAGATGATGGATTTAGCGATCAGAGCATGGATAAACGAGGAAAAAAATGGTTGAAGCCCCAAGCTGTCGACTGTTTGTTCAATGCGTTGGTGTTGGATGCCTTTTTTGACGATACCCAATATGTTAAAGCGATATTAGAGGTTCCGGCTACCCGAATGGCCAGCGCTAACTTGTGTGAAGAGATTGTACTGAAGGCTCAGGCGGTAAATACGGTTGATCTGTTATCGGAAGCAGCTCAGCAATTTCTTGACCAAATGCGGGATGAGACATTCAATCTGCGGGTCTTGCGCCTAAGATGCCCATTTGACGCCCAGCGTTTACCACAAATGGACATGCCTCTTCGAAATACCGGCCTTTTGTATGAATTGCTAAGATCACAGCGTCTGTTGCTCTGCCATAAAGATAATATACTGTTGTGCTTGGTAGAGCATGGTCTCAGCGCTGCTATAAACTTTGCAGATCAACTGGAGCCGGAATTGTTACAAAGTGATTTGGCGTTGGTCGGATTGGTGCAACGGCTGCGTAACGAGTATCAAGAGGCACAAAATTTTAATGCGCTATTAAGTTTGCTACCGGACTGACATAACGCTTTTTTGTGCAGTGCACAAATTAACACTACTCCTGTCTACCATAAGGAGTTGTGTTATGAGCAAAGCAAACCAGTTAGTTATCAACTACCACATCACTGAAAAGTGCAATTACGACTGTCATTACTGTTACGCCAAATGGGCGAAACCCAACGAACTTCATCGAAACCTGGACGATATGAAGTTGGTGCTAAGTAGATTGGCAGATTACTTTCTTTCTCCAAATCCCATTCAGCAACAACTTCAATATCAAAGCGTACGGCTTAATTTTGCTGGTGGCGAACCTTTGCTGTTGAAGCAGCTATTCATTGAAGCATTAGATTATGCTATCGAACTTGGCTTTAAGACGTCGATTATCACAAACGGTCATTTAATCAGCGACCAATTCATCATAGAACACAGCCATAAATTGCAATTATTGGGGATTAGTTACGACTCGTGCCATATAGGAGGTCAGCAAAAAATTGGGCGGATAACGGCGTCTGGTAAGGTATTGTCAGCGGCGCGCTTACAATCTATCTTTCATCAAGTTAAGCGTCAATCGCCAACTACTGAGCTGAAAATTAACACAGTGGTGAACCAATTTAATGTCGAGGAGGACTTTACGGCATTAATAACAGCTCTTCAGCCCAATAAGTGGAAGGTACTGCGTGTTCTTCCTGTATTTGATTCTATTCAAACCATCCGTGACCCGCAGTTTGAAGCCTTTGTGGCGCGGCACCAAGCGGTGAAGCAGGTCATGTCGGTTGAGAATAATGATTCAATGACTAACTCCTATCTAATGCTTAGTCCCGATGGTGCTTTTTTCCAAAATGGGGACCAGGCACAGGGATACTTCAAAAGCCGACCATTACTCACCACCCCGATTGATGTGGCTTTGGCGGAAACTGGATTTGACGCGGTAAAATTTGCCCAGCGCTACGTTAGTGCGACTCAGGTGCTGGGGGCGGCATGAGTCATCAACGTATCGTCACCCTAGGTGATTTGGATGTTCAACTCGTAATATCCAAGGCTTCTTGCAAGATAACCAAAAGAGCTGAACGGTTGGTCGTAAGAGTAATGGCAAATCAAGT
The DNA here is from genome assembly GCF_000832025.1 of Shewanella sp. cp20. NCBI lineage: Bacteria > Pseudomonadati > Pseudomonadota > Gammaproteobacteria > Alteromonadales > Shewanellaceae > Shewanella > Shewanella sp. cp20. The sequence goes on from NZ_JPII01000029.1 coordinate 228,708, forward strand.
CGTCCGTGGCATGCGCCCCAAAGTGCTACAGCGGAAGAAGCATTGGTTGAGCTATAGGGTAAACCGACAATATAGGCTATTGGTACAGCGATCATGCTGTCAAACGGGCCCTTATTACTGCCTGAGTCATGCCGAGTTTGATCTCTGGGTGAACAAGCATTAGTTGACTCAATACTTGGATAACCATAGGGGCTCGCATTGCAGTAGCGGCTTAACGTTCGCTCTGTTAGTGTGGGTGGGCAATTGTTGTTGTCATCAATTGCCAATATTCCACTGTGTTATCATAAGCTTATTGACTAGGATAACTCTTGCGATTAGTTATTCTATTCCTTACAGCATGTCGATTGTGAGGTAGCTATGTGCAAGCAGGTTAGCTATAGCATTGTATTGGAGTTTAGCTAATAGCTTACTTTTTACAAAGCTAATTCATGGTAGGTTTAAAGTAACTAGAATGGCGCGCATTTCATTGACCCCTCTAATGCTTCAGATGAAGCTAGCTACTTAAGCTGCCAGTTATCACAGGCCTAAAGTGAAAAAGGCAGACTGGACCCGATCACCAAGTAAATGTCCCTCGACTAACATGCGCCAACTGTACCACTCATCTAGTAGATAAGTGGTACAGTTGGCGCAGCTTTCTAGCTCAACCAGACCCAAACCTAGATAAACTTGATGTGAAGTAATTTCTTCACTTAAACCAGCGTTACAGAGAATCTGCGCCACGAAATCCGCACTCTTCCTCACCCCCCTGCGCGCTTTATACCTTAATTTTTTTTCAGTTTTAGATTATTGCAGTTCATTGGTGCAGTCAGCGCCACGCCTAGGACTTTTAAGTGATCAAAGATCTGAAAGGATCGAAGTAAATTTCAGTGTTTTACAGTTTCATACAGGCGCTTTTAGAGGTGAAAGGCTAGTCAAGGCCGCATGGCTGCTGGGTTTCGTCTCGTTTACGTGGGGGGGCAGCTGAATGTGCTAAAAACAGCGGTAAAGATCTAAGCGATTAAAAACAGTAAGTTAGATCGAAATAAAACTGAATTAAGTAAATCATTGATGAAGTGGATGATAATAGATTACGTTAACGATGTTTAACCTGGTTTTTTGAAGAAAGCTTGACGAAATCAGGCAAAACTAATAAGAATTTAGATGTACGATGTACAGGTCGATTTATCGTGATACCTATTGAGTCTGATCGATGAATGCATTTAACAGCTCAAAGTTGAGTAGCAAATGAGAGTGTTTTAATCCCTTTGCTTCTATTTGAGCTTCGTAATGTTTTTCATTGGTGGGCTTATTATGAAAAGATATCAAATTTTTGCATCCCTCGTTCTGTCCGTTGCTCTAGTCGGTTTTGTTTTAGGTATTTACCTCGTATTTGAAGGAAAACTGATAGCTGAGGATATCCTACAGACTTCAGCTAGATTTGCAGGCGTATCTGTTTTTCTGTTTAAACTGAATAGATCTAGCCCTAAAGATTCTTCACAAGACTCATGACAACTTAAAGAGCGGTAGTTGTATTCTGTTGCCGCAACTTTGCCGTCATTCAGATGTGACAAAGGGTTAGCGTTTCCGCTAACCCTTTGTTTTTATTGGTGGAGGCGGCGGGGCTCAAATAAAACCATTAGTTGATTGTTTTTTATTATTTTATAGGTGATGGTTAATTTGGGGTGTTACATTGGGTGTTACAATAAAAAGGGTCTATCGTGGAGCCAATTTAAAATATTTGCAGAAAGTGAGTATAAAGGCCAGCGTTGAACATTAATTGAGCTAAATGCATGCTGGCATCTTACTGACAGATTGAGTCGTCGATATACCTATCTCTTTTTCTGATTATAAGCTAAAGCCTTCGCTTTAAGCCCAAGCCAACGGGCTTTTATTTGTCTGCTCTTCCTCCCAAATCAATGACTTCTTCATACTCCTAAAGTGCCTTCTATGTAACCATAACGTGTTCCATGACTACTGCCCGAACGGATTTTATAAGCGGTCGATTCTTATGCTTTTGATCGACAGAGTACATGACTTACCTGTTGAACAAGTAAAAGGGGAAAGTCGAAAATGAGCAAGTTATTTAAATTAAAGAACTATTTTACGGTTGCAGAAGCTGCGAAACACCTATCCAACTTAATTGAGGAGACAGTGTTGCTAGCTGACCTATACAGGTTAGTGCTTGATAAGCATCTAATTATGTCAGTTAGATTCAATAATCAGGTCTATGCTCAAGCGGGTCACTATGTATGCAATCAAGATGATCACAGTAACGCTCTTGTCTTTGATAAATTGGTTCATGTACTTGATGGAGTATGGGACTTAGCGATGATTGGCACAGAGTCTCAGGAGATTGAGACTTTACACCAAGAGGAAGTTGGTGGTCCTGGGCCAATGTATCCAGAGGTGAACGGCTTTTGCTTAAAACGTGCTGAAGTTATTTACAAGCTGCAAAAAAGCCTTCATTTAGAGGGTAATAGACATAATTTCAATGCGTTAGAATCTAGGCGGGACAACCTGTTGAAATCAAAGGGTCTAACTATTGATGACCTTAGTGAAAGTCATAATGGTTTAGTATTCGATCGCTTTAGCTCTACTGAGCTTGATGAGTTTATGTCAATTAATGAAGCACTTATGCAAGATGAAGATGGTAATTATATTAAAAATGATGATTACCTAGCCCTTGAAAATGTTGGTTACCAATTTGTTATTAGAACTTCCGAGCTCACACGCTTTGTTCGATCGCTTCAAGGTGAGCCATCTTCAATAGTACCGGCCGAAAAACCATTAGGAACTAGAGAGCGTAATACGTTGTTGGTGATTATCGGTTCATTGTTAAATGAGCTGAATATAGACCCTTCACAGAGAGGAGTGACTACAGCAGTGCAGACTATAGTTGAACTCAAAGGTATGACCGTAAACGAAGTAACTATCAGAAATATACTGAGGCAGGTCGCTGTTGTTATAGACAATAGACAGAACTGACAAACCTTAATTAAGGATCGTGTTTCCTTAATTAAGGTTCTACAAGGCATCAATTCAATAACCTCTTAAGCGAACTATTAACCACTTAAGAGGACTTATAATGTCTCATAAGATTATACGACTACCTGAAGTTAAAGAGATGGTCGGTTTATCCCGACCAAGCATCTATAAACGCATGGCTATTGGGGATTTTCCCCCAGCAATATCACTTGGCGGCAGAGCTGTAGGCTGGCTTCAGTCAGATATTGAACTGTGGCTAGATAAGCGTATCGCAGTATCTAAGGGGGCCGACAATGACTAGTCGTTGCAACCCTAACCGTATCAAAATTCATCGTTGCTATACGGTCATTGAAGTTAGCGAACTCCTGGGAGTTCACCCCAGGACGGTGCGTAACTGGATTCGTGCTGGTTTGCCAGTTTTCGATGAAACCCGCCCTTTACTCATACAAGGTGCTGACCTAAAGATCTTTTTGAAGCGGAAGCGCAAAGCTTACATGCACCAATGTGCCGCCAATGAGGTGTATTGTTTCATGTGCAAACAATCAAATAAGCCAAACATTGAGTCCGTCAGTTTTATAGGTAAACCAGCTGGCATGGCTCAAATGGCTGGGCGTTGTAGTGTGTGTGGAAGCAAAGCAAATAAGTATGTTTCATGGCGCAATGTAAACGCAATTTGGAGTGATCTCGGGGGGAAACTACCGATAGCTGAAAAACACTTAAACCTGGGAGGAAAAGCTCTCTTAAATTGTCCTTTAAAGGGGGGATTTGATCATGAAAAAGAGTAGTACGAATAATGTTCGAATTTTGCATGATTACATCAAGTATTTGAGGGATGCAAGACGCCAAGATGACTCAACAATTGATGGTGCGTTGAAGTCAATTAACCGATTTGAAGAGTATACGGGCTATCTAGATTTCAATAGGTTTCGGGCGAAGCATGCCATAGGGTTTAAGAAGCATCTTCTCGGCCAAAAATCATGCGTAACAGGAGATCAACTAAGTAAGGCTACGGTGCTTACGGCAACTCGTCACTTGAAGATGTTTTTCCAGTATTTGGTTACCCAGAAAGGCTATAGATCGAAAATCAGCTACAGCGATATTGAGTACTTCAACCTGTCTGAAAAAGATACCCGTATTGCCAATGCCAAGCGGAAAAGAAACGTGGCAACGATTGAACAAATTCTGCAGACCTTGGAAGCGATGCCTAGTGAGACTGCATTAGAAAAGCGTGATAGAGCGTTACTTGCATTCGTTCTCTTGACTGGCGCCAGAGATGGGGCGGTTGCTTCGGTTAAGATCAAGCATGTTGATCTTGCTGAACAAAGCTTCTATCAGGATGCTAGGGAGGTTAAGACCAAGTTCAGTAAAACGTTTGTCACTTACTTTTTCCCCGTGGGAGAGTTGCCGTCACAAATTCTGGCAGAGTGGCTTGAGTGTTTGACTAAAGACCTCGGGTATAAGCCAAATGATCCGTTGTTTCCCAAGACTAAGTTGGCACACAACGACAATCAACAGTTTACAGCGGTTGGCTTGCTTAAAGAGAGTTGGAGTAATGCTACCCCTATACGTAAAGTTTTCAAACAAGCCTTTGAGGCTGTTGGTCTGCCATATTTCAACCCCCATAGCTTTCGTAACACGTTGGTCAGGCTTGGTGAAAATCTGTGCCGAACACCTGAAGAGTTTAAAGCGTGGAGTCAAAACCTAGGGCATGAAAGCGTGTTGACCAGCTTTTATAGCTACGGGGATGTGCCTGACTACAAACAAGCCGAGTTGTTGCGTAAGTTGTCAAAGCCTGCTGAGAAGACCACGCCGGAAATGGAAGACCAATTTAAGCAGTTCATGGAGTTTCAAAAAATGATGGCGGCAAACTAAAAGCTAGCAAATCGACCTAAACAGCTGGTATCAATAAACATTCGTATATTGATACCAGTCTTTTCTCTTTATTAATGGTACCATTAAATTAGGGTGTGGATTTTATGATTCCAAATTTATATGATATCCAGATATTTGATACCTTTTACAGATGTGAGTGAATAATGCGTATCTTTTCTTACTGCCGGGTTTCAACGACTGAGCAAACTACAGAAAATCAAATTATAGCTATTCGACAGAAGGGCTATGAGGTAAATGATTCCAGGGTTATCAGCGAAACGGTTTCAGGTTCTGTCGAAGCGATGAAGCGCGAAAAGTTTAAGATGCTAATCAATCATCAGATGGAAAGTGGTGATATGCTGGTGGTCCTTAAGCTCGACAGGCTAGGTCGAGATAACATAGATGTACAAAACACCATTAACTTGCTGATGAAGAAGGGCATCAAGGTTGTTTGCCTCGATTTACCCGTAGCTGATCTATCAAGTGCTGAGGGCAAGCTAATGTTGCAGATGTTCTCAGCCTATGCTGAGTTCGAGCGAAACCGGATAAGAGAGCGTACAAAAGAAGGCCTTGTACGAGCTAAAGCCGAAGGCAAAAAGCTCGGTCGGCCAGTAGCGCATAACACTACCGCTTTGGTTCAGGCAAAAAAGGCGGAAGGCCTATCTCAATCTAAAACGGCTGAAGCATTAGGTATTGGTATTGCCACGGTGAAAAGGCACTGGAATAAGCTATAGTGGTATAATGCATATTTAAAATAGTCTTAAGGAAGTCTGAATCAGCACAATTTTTGAAGTGCTAGATATGTAGCTATACAGATTTAAAAATCAAATAGGGCGGCAAATCTGTCTTTACCGCCCCGGTATTTAAATGTACCTTAGTCAAAGTGTAATGCTGGTAGTGCATCCACAATTTTCATGGTTTCCAGACTTACCGTGATCACCCTAAGTACTAACTCCAAAGGGTACTTCGGATTGTTCATTGTCTCTGCTGCCCATAGGTTGGCATCATTCTCTATATCGCTAGCTTTATCAGTTTTGACGCATTGGCGCTCCATTACCCAGTCAATAGCAGGTTTGCCATTGACCACGTAGCGGTAGGCATTCTCTGGTATGTCCTTAATCGTTATACGGTCGTTATAGATGATGGTGCTTTTATCATTGACACTCTTACCATTCACTTTTACTTTCGGATGCTTCATCTTAAGCACGCGATAGTGGCTATCTTCATTGGCGGAGCTATCTAAGGTTGCTTTGTAGCAAGGAGCAGATTCGTAGTCGAGGTGAAGTTTCGCCAAAGCTCGTCCAGCTTGGCTAAAGGCAAGAAAGTCTTCTGCCTTGTTCACTCGTGGAATACGTGGCAAATCTTTACTCAAGTTATCGCCGTAGCGGTTACGGTACTCTCCACTATGCAGCAGGCCGTAGATGTAATAGAAAATATCCCCTTTGCTTAATGATAAGCTTGGGTAATAGCTTTGGAAGTGCGTTAAACCATCATCCGTAATCGCATCACGTTTATTTGAGCCATCTTCGTCGTAGAGATAAAGCGGGAAGCATTGTCCTTTTTCTAGATTGTCATAATTAGGAAGCAAATCTGAAACGATACAAGAAAATTCTTTTTTACTTCCTGAACCCAAAATGCAGATGACGATATTATCGCTTGACTGATTTGGAAATATTTTAGGCAACTGGTAGACCATTTCATTAAAATTGCGATTAAAATATACCCACTGTTTAGTAAACGGACGATAAAGGCTTTTAACCATAAAATGAGAACGGAACATAAATTGCCTGCACTTAGTAAGCTCCTTTTTGAGAGCCCTAGACCAACTAATTTCGGTTGAATCAGAATTCACAAATTGATCAACAACATTGGCAAGTTCTTTAGGTGATTTATTTGGATATGTTGCCTGAAGACGCGAAACCTCGTTATTATAAAAATTAATCATTTTCTCCATATTTCGGGCAACAGTATTTTTGCTTGGGTTATAACACCAAGCATCCCTCGAAGTTAGTACTCCTTGAGTATAGTTATCAAAAATTGCTGAAGAGCTATTTCCTTTTGCACCTAAGACAATGAACTCATTGAAACTATCATCACGCTGATTAAGCCAATCACCGTGAGTATCTGGCACGATCTTTGTCCAACCATCATTTTCACTAATACCTGCAATGCTTACAAAATCGGCAATTTTTGCCAGTTTTTCCTCACGGGAGAGATAATCGCCAATATCATGGAAATAAATTTGGCCGTGCTTACTTGCATCAGGGTTCTTGACCAATAAAGTAATTGCAATAGGTGTTCTAGTCCCTTGTCCAAATACATTGTCTTTTTCTTTACGCCTTAACTCTCCTGATGTTCTGGCATTACCACGTAAATGGAATATCCAAATGTTTGAGAATTCCTCTGCTAAACACTTCCGCATTCCGTCTGAGGTGTTGGCTTCGACGAACCCGCCATTTGTCACAAATCCAACAACCCCTCGCTCTCCAAGTCGATCAGATGCCCAGCGAAAGGCACGAATATAACTATCGTACATTCCTTTGGATAGTGTCGCATTTGACTTTTTAACGTAGGTATTAGCCAATTGAGCATCAAGAATTGGGTATTCCACATTATCGTTGTTATCGTTCTCGCTACGCTGACCAATTGAATATGGCGGGTTGCCCATAATGACACGAATATCTTTAAGGTTCCGTTGAGCAGTGCGACGGCGACTATTTTCAGCTAAACGATCTTGTATGCGATCTTCATGCTCATACATTTGGAATGTATCAGTTAAACAGATACCAGGAAATGGCTTATAATCATCACCGACCAGGCTATGATAAACGGCCTCAATGTTGATTGCTGCAATGTAATAAGCAAGCAGCACAAGTTCGTTAGCGTGGATTTCTTTGGCATATTTATGAGGTAACTGATCTTGGCTGATTAAACCACTTTGTAACAGGCGAGTGATGAATGTTCCTGTTCCCGTAAATGGGTCGAGGATATGAACGCCGTCACTGCCAAGCTCTTGCCCAAATTCAGTTTTTAACAAGTGGTTGATACTATGAATAATAAAGTCCACAACTTCGACTGGTGTATAAACGATACCCAACCGCTCGGTAAGACGAGGGAAAGCATTGCGGAAAAACTTATCGTAAAGTTCAACGATAATTTTCTGCTTAGCTGCCGCGTTATCTATACCATCTGCCCGCATCTTAACGCTGGCATAAAACCCTTCTAGGGTATCGGCTTCATTGTCTAGGTTGTGCTCGTGAAGTAGCTTAACAACCTTATCCATTGCCTGAGAAACAGGGTTACTCTGGCTGAAGCTATAGCCTTCAAAAAGTGCTTCAAAAACAGGTTCGGTGATTAGATGCTGTGCCAGCATCTCAATCACTTCCTCTTCAGTAATCGCATCATTTAGGTCATCACGTAGCTCTTCAACGTATGCCTTGAATGCCGCTTTTTCTGCTTTATTCTCAGGTGAAGTTACAATGGTCTTGATCCGGCTAATGTGCGTTTGTGCGATTTTGGCGATATCTTTCGCCCACTCTTCCCAGTGGTGACGATTACCGCATTTGTCGACAATTTTTGCCACTAAAGCACGCTCGATTTCACCGACCTCAAAATCAAGTGCTAATTCTCCTTGAAGAGATGGTGGCGTGCTTTTCTTGCTACCAATGATGTGACCTTGTTTGGCTTTGCCAACTAGAGCAGCTTTTTTGCGTTGTTTGGTTTTTTGTCCCTTATAGGCCGCTACAGTGCGATCATTGATTGCAACAATCTCCATCTTTTTCGGCTCATTACCAGTTAGATCAAGCTTGTTAATCATGGCATCAAAGCGATCATCATGGGAGCGAAGCGCCTGTAACACCTCCCAAACTACTCGATAGGTTTGGTTGTCATTTAGTGCTTCATTTGGTGACATGCCATTTGGAATCACTACTGGCAATATGACGTAGCCTCTAACCTTACCGGGGGCGTTGCGCATCACTCGTCCAACAGATTGCACTACATCGACTTGTGAATTTCGGGGGGTTAGGAACAAAACAGCATCTAAGGCTGGAACATCGACACCTTCAGATAGACAACGAACGTTACTGAGGATCTTGCAGTTATTTTCTTCTGGCTGAGCTTTAAGCCAGTTAATTTTGGATTCCTTTTCGGTGGCATTCATGCTGCCATCGACATGCTGTACTTCACATACAAGGTCGTCAGCATCATTTTCATGTTCTTGGTAGGATTCGACTACGGCTTGGAACATTTCAGCAATTTGCTTTGAACTCACCTTATGAGTCTTGCCTGTGTTTCGCTCAATCACCTGACAGAAAGCCACTGCACGTTTCATTGGCTCTGGGTCAAGCTCAAGCCCTTCTTTCATCTGGTGCTTACTGAGGGCTTTCCAGCAACCAATGATTTTTGCAGCATCATCAACTTTGATTGTGTTGTTTTCATCTTTTAGCAGACTTTGAATACGGCGTGTTACGTGGTGTTCGTCCATAGTGAGCACAATGACCTTATAATCGCACAATAGGCCGCGACTCACTGCTTCTGAGAATGTGAGAGTATGTAGGTTCTTACCAAAGAGGCTTTCGTCATCCATTGATGCCAGAGCGACATCACCTTTATCCGCACTAGCTTTAGCTGCTTCACCATAGATTCGAGGTGTTGCTGTCATGTAAAGGCGCTTTATGCCGTGAATGATTTTTTTGTCATGTACTCTGACGAAGGCGCTCTCATCTTCACCTGCAAAGGTTGCACCTGTAGTCCGATGTGCCTCGTCGCAGATAATCAAGTCAAATGGTGCTAGTCCAAACTCATTCTGGGCGTTAGCGATAACCTCGATAGAGTGATACGTGCTAAATACAACGCTCATGTGACTTGAATCTTGGCGTTTGGCAACTTCTTCAGCTAACCGCTTGGCATTTGTTGTAGCAGGATAACGGAGTTCATGCGTAAACGTTTGAACAGTATCTTCATTCGCGTTACGTTTTTTACCAACGTCGCTATCAGAGCAGACGGCAAAACTATGGAGCGGGACTTCAGAATGTTGTGTCCATTCGGTGAGCGTTTGTGATAAGAGGGATAGACTTGGCACAAGAAATAATACTCGTTTCCCTGCCCCAGCTAGTTCTTCAGCAATTTTAAGTGAGGTAAAGGTTTTACCTGTGCCACATGCCATAAGCAAGGTTCCGCGTTCGGCTTTTGCTAAGCCTTCTTTCACTTTGGTGATTGCTGTTTGCTGATGTGGGCGAGGTTTATTTTTTACCTTAATTTGAACGGTTGTGTCTGGCTGGTACTTTGACCAATCAATTACGCTATCTTCGAGGGCTTGTAGATCTATTCTTGTGACAGGGGGATTTTGACCAATCAATGCAGCTTCAGCGTTTGAACTCCAGTTATTGGTGGTTGAGACAATAATCCGATGACTAAATGGTGCTTGTCCGGAAGCGGTGAAGAAGCTGTCTATATCTTTTTTTTGAAGGCGATAGGATTCGTCATAACATTTACATTGAATCGCATGATACTCATTGGTATCACGTGTTTTGGCTACTAAATCAATACCAACATCCTTTCCGTCACGGTCATATTCCTTTGCCCAGTTTTTGTACATCCAAACATCACAGTATAAATCAGCGTAGGTTGGTTCATTCTTGAAATATGCTTGGATCAGCTCTTCGAAGTAAGTCCCTTTTTCACGTTCCGATCGCGATACTTGGCGATATTCTGCTAGCAGTTTTTCCAGCGCAGTCATCGGATTCTCCTTAGAATGAAAATTTGATTTTTGTGGAAAGCGTATTATTTTGGCCATCAGATAGAGCTGCTGTGACCTATTCATTAAATTTTAGGCTTGATACTACACTTGTGATGCTCCTAACTCCACATTTAGCGCGCAGATGTTTGACCTAACTGGCTATTAAATCAGTAGAATCATTTCAATAAAGTTCAGCTTTCGTTGAAAAATTCAAAGGTGTGGGAGGGCAAATTTTAGCTTAGTTAGTATTAAACATTTGATTACATAGATGAGTCAGTTTTAGTTTCAACTATTAGAGTTACTAGATTTTAGTAGTATATCAGGGGATAAGTGTTTTTCTGTTTTAAAAATCATTTAAATTAATGCTTTATGTGCTTTTTAGTGGCATAATGTAAACAGGCAAGCGGTATTGAATTGCTAGCTTAGACTAGATCTACATTCCTTTTTGAATATGCTCACTCCACCAACACATAAGCTCTCTGCGTCGCTGAATGTAATCTGCGCGGTTATACGCTGCTCTTACTGTGTTCTTATCTACGTGAGCCAGTGATACTTCTATCAGCTCCGCATCAAATCCTTGTTCATTAAGCGTAGTACTAGCTAATGCACGCAGGCCGTGAGCAACTAGGCGGCCTTTGAAGCCCATCCGCTTGAGAGCCATATTGGCTGTTTGGGTATTGGTATGGTTTTTAGGGTTACGATCTGCGGGGAAGATATAGTCTAAATGGGCGCTAATTGGTTGCATGCGCTCTAATAGTGCGATGACTTGAGGCGTTAGTGGGATGATATGCTCACGCTTCATCTTCATGCGCTCAGCGGGTATTACCCAAAGGGCTTTATCTAGGTTTATCTCCTGCCATTTCGCTTCTGCCGCCTCTGCTGGTCGAGTCATTGTGTGAAGCTGAAATTCAATTAAGCAGCGAGTTGTCAGTTTTATGCTGGCATATGACAATGCCTCCATTAGTTCAGGCAGCTCAGCTGGTTTGAGAGTAGGCATTTGCCGTTTCTCTGGGACACCGAAGGCAGCAGCTATACCAATCAATGGATTTGAGTGTATTAGGCCAGTATTGACTGCAAAGGTCATAACTTCGTTTAACCAGCTAATCACGCGTTTGCAGGTTTCAACATTGCCCTTTGCTTCGGCGGGTTTGAGCACTTGAATGACTTGGGGAGCAGTTAGCAAGCTGATCGGCGTATCGCCCAGTGCTGGGAACAGGTACATCTCAAGACGTCGATATAGCTTCTGACCATGGTTTTCAGAGACCTTCTGCTTTTTTATCTCAAACCAACTGTCAGTTACCGATCTCAGTGTGTTCTTGGCATCGATATTTATAGCTTCTTTTTGTTGTTGCTGGTGGTGCTGGGGATCAATACCTTGAGCAAGTAATTCACGTGCGGCTTCTCTTCGTTTTCTCGCTTCCGCCAGCGATACGTCAGGGTAGGTACCTAAGCCTAGGTTGGCTCGCTTTTTGGTTATGGGCCGAGTGTAGTTTAATAGCCAGAATCTGGAGCCACTGGTTTTAACTCTGAGTGATAATCCTCTGCCATCGGAGAGATTGTATTCTTTGTCCTTTGGCTTTGCGTTGGCGACTTGAGTTGCGCTGAGCTGTTTAGTGGTATTGCCCATAATTGTAACACCCAGATTCGTATTTTGGTCTGATGTTACATTAGGTGTTACAAAAACCTCAAGCTTTCCTGAGACGTTATAAGACGTTAGTAGACTCTAAGTTGTTGATTCTAGCTTGCACTGGATAGAAAAAAAGACGTCCTGAGACGTCTTTAATCCTTATATTGGTGGAGGCGGCGGGACTTGAACCCGCGTCCAAAAAGCCTACATCCTCGGCGCTACATGCTTAGTCTTTCTATTGGTTAACCAACAACACTCCGAAAGACAGGATTGTTATTGGCGAGTTCAGTACTGTTTCGCGGTTCACCCCTGAACATGGTTCCCTCGCTATCAAATGTAAAGGTGACCATCTTAATACTCTGCCCATTTGAGAAACGTGAGCAAGATGGCTAGCTAGCCTAAGCTGCTAGAGCGTAGTTATCGTCGTTTGCAACTATAACTGTGCGGCTTTTTACGAGGCCAACCGCCCCTCGGCATGCTCCTAGGGTTTCGTGAATCTTGTCGAATCCAGAATCGCCCCCAGTACAATGTCGATTGTAACCCGCGTTGTCCTCGATTTCCAAGGATTAATCACGGGGGCTACTATCGTTTGTTCGTTATCCGTACGTTTTATGCCAGACAAGTCGCTGAATAACAGCGGTTATTATCGTGCGGCATGTTTCATGGTACGAGATTTTTCAATCTTCCACTCGCGCTCTTTGGTGTCGTCGCGCTTGTCGTGCTCTTTCTTACCCTTACCCAGGCCGATTTCGAGCTTTACCCAGGCATTCTTGCGCCAATACATGGAGATAGGCACGATAGAGTAACCTTGACGCTCGACCAAGCCCTGCAGCTTATCAAGCTCTCTGCGGTTGAGCAGTAGCTTACGATCGCGCATAGGGTCACATACCACGTGAGTCGATGCGGTATTGAGCGGTGTGATGGTGCATCCAAACAGGTAGGCCTCACCATCTCTGAGGAACACATAGCTCTCAGACAGGTTTACCTTTCCGACTCGGATCGATTTCACTTCCCATCCCATCAGGGATAAGCCGGCTTCAAATTTCTCTTCAAATTTATAGTCGAAGTTTGCGCGTTTATTGCGTGCAATCGTCGCCGGTGGATTCTTTGATTTTTTTGCGTTTTTCTTAGCCATAGGAGGGCTATTATACGCGCGGTTACCCAATTTGGAATTGGCTCGCGTGATTATTTGTATAATTTGCCTGCGTAAACGGGTCGAGATGGTGTTTTTTTGAGCTTGGTGTCAGTGCAGGGTGAGGTGACCCGTTCATTCGAGCATGTTAAAATCAGTTTTTTGCTTTATGGTGTCAAGGCCAAGGTTTCAGGTTAAACAGTCATATGCCCAAGATTTCCCGTAGCGTATTAGTGCGCTTTAGTGCCATGCAGATGTATGAGTTAGTCAACGATGTGGAGTCCTACAAGGAGTTTCTGCCGGGTTGTGTTGGCGGTAAGGTGCTTGAGTTCGATGGTAAAACCATGGTGGCCTCGGTCGATGTCTCTAAGGCGGGGATAAGTAAGACCTTTACCACACGTAATCAGGTGATCCCAGGTAAGCGGATTGAGCTGGCGCTAGAGAATGGTCCCTTCAAGCATCTACATGGTCAGTGGGAGTTTACCGAGCTGACGGAAGATGCCTGCAAAGTGGACTTTGAGCTTAACTTCGAGTTTTCCAGTTCGCTAGCGGATATGGCCTTTGGCAAGGTGTTCAAGGAACTCATGTCTTCTATGGTGACCGCTTTTACCAGCCGCGCCAAAGTGATTTACAGCTAACAGCTATTTAGTCTCCCTAGGATGTAAGATGAGCGATCAAGATAAGTTTGCCGTTGAAGTAATTTATGCCTTGCCGACCCAGCAGAAGCGTATCAGTGTAATGGTGCCGCCGGGCACTAGCTGTATCGAGGCGGTGAAACAGAGTGATATCTGCCGTTTCTTTCCTGAGATCGATCTGGAAAAGGTTAAATTAGGTATTTTCAGCCGCGCCGTAAAGCATGATGAGGTGTTGCATCCAGGGCAAAGAGTAGAGATCTATCGCCCGCTAATTGCCGATCCTAAAGATGTGCGTCGTCAACGGGCCGAAAAGGCTAAGAGTGAAGGCCGGGCCAATAAGACCACAGGGGCCAAGGTGAGTTAACCAGGTTTTATCTGGCCGCGAGCGAGAACAGAATTTAGATAGTAAAAAGGGTCTTAAGCAATGCTTAGGACCCTTTTTTCGTCTGAAAGCCCAGGCGCTAAAACAGGCCTGGTGCTAGTCATCGCCTTTATTCAAATTCTTTAACTTCGTTGAGTTCTTGCGCTTTTTTCTCTTCAACGAGTGGTTTGGTATCCGGGCGCTGCTCTGGGTTCAGCGGAACCAGATCGCCTTTAGGTGCGCCAAGTTCTGGCAGCGAGCTCTGATCCAGCGGCGTGTTAAAGTCGGCCGCCAGTTCATAGTCGCCATCGACGCTAGAAAGCTTGTCGTTGGTAAAGTGCAGCACCAGTTCTTTGTGGGTGATGCTGGCATCGCGACCACTCTTGTAGTGATAAACATAGTACCAGGTATCGTCAGAGAAGCTGTCGCGCAGCACGGGACGGCCCAGGATGTATTCGACCTGCTCTTTGGTCATCTCGATTCTGAGTTTTTCGACCTGTTGCGTCTCCATGTAGTTGCCTTGCGGCACATCTGGCTTATAGATCAGCCAGTCAAATACGCTACATGCGCTTAATGAAAGAGACAGCGCCGCTGCGCCTAATAGAGTAATACTATGTTTTTTGATGGTCATTGAATGCGCTACTTCCCTAAAAATCTGTCGGCCATGATACCCAAGCATTCCCCATGCTGACAAGCGCAATCGCCGTTTTCTGGATCTTGCCTGCGGATCAGCTAAGGCCTTTGTGTTTGGGGCGCCCAAGGGGAGGGCGAGTAGTTCAGACCGACGTGCTAACGATTAGTTTCATCGCCTTGCATGAATTTTGTCCAAATAGTGTGGCCTAAGCCTAGAGGCGTGATAAAAATGGCAGACTAATTAATTGTTAGTATTTGTTTTATCCCGATTTGTGGTAAGTTATTTTGGTTTACACCTTTGTAGCATTGGCTTAATTTGTTTAATTGAAAAGCTGCAACAAGCCAAGGAGCAAACGGTGGTTGATTACCCGGGCAATGGACGGAAGCATCGATATGGGTGAAGCCTATACAAAAGGCAGTTTGGTTTGCGTAGGCACAGGTTTAAACCTGGGCGGTCAGATAACTGTGCTGAGTAAGAGTTATATCGAGTTGGCCGATGTCATTTTTTCTTTAGTACCCGATGCCTTTTCCCTCCAGTGGCTGCAGAAGATGAATAGCGATGTTAGATCGCTGCATCGCTATTACGCCCAAGGTGAAGAAGTTAAGAGCCGTCGCGATACCTATCAGCAGATGGTTGAGGCGATATTAACCCAAGTCAGGGCGGGTAAGCGGGTGGTTTGTGCCTTATATGGCCATCCTGGTGTCTTTGCCTGCGTGTCTCATATGGCCATTCGCCGGGCGCGGGAAGAAGGTTTCGAGGCCAAAATGGAGCCAGGGATCTCGGCTGAGGCCTGTTTATGGGCCGATGTGGGGATCGACCCGGGGCAATCTGGTCATCAGAGCTTCGAGGCCAGCCAATTCATGTTTTATTGCCATACGCCGGACCCTGCTACCCATCTGCTGCTGTGGCAGATCGCCATCGCCGGTGAGCACACCCTTACCAAGTTTCACACCAATTCGGACTGCTTACGGGTCTTGGTCGAGCAGCTTAGCGAGTGGTATCCCTTAGACCATGAGGTCATTCTTTATGAGGCGCCCAATTTACCGACTCAGGCGCCTCGAATCGAACGTCTATTACTTAAGGCCTTGCCCGATGCTAGGTTAAGTCCTATTACTACCCTGTTAATACCACCTGCAGCGCCACTCAGCGTAAATCATAAGGTTTTGGCAAAACTCGGAATTTCAGAAGACTTATTGGGTTAAAAAATGAGACTATGTTTGATTAATCCTAGAGTGGTCAAACTATTGTCTAGCAACTAGTGTTATTACATAACAATGGAGAATGATATGTCTAAGCTAAGCGATTTTTTTCAGAAATTAGGTTCGGATGCCGCGCTGTTAGAGGCTTACAAGGCTGACCCTAAAGGAGTGATGAAGGCCAATGGCCTGACGGATGAGGAGATTCAGGCGGTATTGTCTGGCGATAAGGCGCAGCTCGATTCGCTCTCGGGCGATACCAGCGAAGTACAGTCATATCTGATTATCACTAACCCAGATGACAGCAAGTAACCCTTAGTAATTTATATGCATTACCTCAGACTATTCTTGGCTTGTGCCTTTTCGATAGCATTTTGCCCGCTTGCCACCGCGAGTGACGTCGACTACGACGCCGTTATCGATGAGTTAAAGGCCGCCCTGATTGCAGAGCCAGCCAAATCGTCTGAGGTAATTGCCTACCTTAAAGAGAATACCCAGCACTTGAGCCGCGAACAGAGGGCTCGGGTGTTAACACTCGAGAGTAACAAGGAGATGTTTAACGGTGCCTATGAACGCGCCTTTAATCTACTCATTCAGGCCGAGCAACTGAGCCACTCTCCCGAAATTCAAAATTCCATCTATCTATATCAAGCCACCGCACTGATCGCCATGAAGAACTATCAGGGGGCATTGGATGCGATGGCGAAGAATCTCGACCGTATCGAACAGATAGATGATGTCACCATCAAGATGACCTCCTACCTAAGGCTCGCCAATCTCTATTTGGATCTCGAAGTCTATGATGAGGTGAAGCGCTACGCCTCACTGGCCTATAGCCTAAGTCGTGATAGTTCTCCTAAGGAGCAGTGTTACGCCCAGGTGCTACTGGCGGCAGGGGAGTTAAAGCTCTCTCAATATGATGAGGCCAAGCAATTATTTGCCGATACCAGAGCCTTCTGTCATGAACATAACATACCGCTTATTGTCGCCATGGCCGACAAAGGTAAGGGGACGTCGCTCCTTAAATTGGGTGAGCTACAGCAGGCCGAGAGGCTATTCCAGTCAGCCCTAACCGAATACAAGACATTTAAGTTCCAGTTAGAGATCAACGATGTAAACGCCTTGCTGGCCGAAACCTACTTGATGAAGAAAGAGGTGGACAGTGCCAAGCAATATGCACAACAAGTCATAGACGTAGCAGACGATCCTAGCGTCCTCAGCGCGAAGAAGCGTGCCTATAAGGTGATGGCTGACGCCTTATCCGTAGAGGGAGAGTATCAGCAGGCCTATCGCTATCTGGACAAGTATTTGCAGCTGAGTGAAGCCGCTATCGATGAGACCAAGGCGAAGGCCTATGCCTATCAGATGGCTAAGTTTGAGAATGCCGAGAAGGCACGCGAGATCAAGATGCTGAATCAGGACAGGGCACTCTATACGGCGCAGCAAAAAGTGGTTGAACTGGAGAGGTATAACGAGAGCATGGCGTTGATGATTGCCATTGGCTGCTCTATCTGCCTCATCATCTTCGGCGCCTCAATGTTTGTGCAAAAGCGCAAATACAAGCGTATCTCGCAACGAGATCCGTTAACCGGCGTATTGAATCGTGGTACGGGACAAGATTTTGCAGAAAACCTGTTTGTCGATGTGCTGGCCCATCGCAACGTGTTTAGTGTGGTGATGTTCGATTTAGACCACTTTAAATCGATTAACGATACCTATGGTCATAGTGCCGGAGACTGGGCGCTGCGTCGCGTGGTGGAAGCCGTTTCACCGAGTCTCAAGGGGCGCGATCTATTTGTGCGTATGGGCGGTGAAGAGTTTGCGATATTCTTACCTTATACAGATGAACAGGCAGCCTTAAAGATCGCCAAGCAGTGCCGCCTTGCCATAGAGTCTATTCAGACCCGTCCTCACTATAGCGACTTAAGTATTACCGCAAGTTTCGGTGTCTGTACCAGTGTGGAGGATGACCTTAGCCTGGACCCACTCATGAAGCGCGTCGATATCGCCATGTATCAGGCCAAGCGCAATGGCCGCAACTGTGTGGTGATGTACCGTCCAGGTATGGCGACCATGTCAGACAAGGCGGCAAACCCGACTAACGGTGCTAATGCCACTAATGCAGTAAATGCATAGTGGCTATTTAGTGCTTAGTATTTATAGGCTAGCGTTTAGTGCCCAGTATTAATGCTCAGTATTAATACATAGTGCTGGCTTATCGCCTTTACCCTTTAACCCCTTGAAGTTATGTATTTGAATGCGATTAAGCTGAACTCTTGATTGGCCTCTCGTCCTGCGCATTAAATCTGGTTTTAGGCCATCTAACTTGCTTCTCCCGTGATGTATCTCCTACTTAATAGTGCTTTAAGTGACTCTTTTAAGTGGCTCCCTCTGACGTTGGTGAAAACGCCATGGGCCTATGTGTTCATGCCGTAGGTCGCTATTAATCGCGGGTATTTAATCCCTTGTTGGGCATGTTCATCTGATCTGGTATTGGAGTTATCTTAGAGCCTTGGCTTAATCATTTGCCTTTGCCTTTGCCTTTGCCTTTGCCTTTGCCTTTGCCTGTGCCCACTAATTGCCCGTCTGCTTGCCTTTCATCGTATCGCCCCTCTTTAACTCTTATCTCATGAATCAATCCATATAGGAAAGCACTCGTATCTTGGTTTGAGAATAAAGTCGATATCACTAGAGGTTTGTTTTTATAGCTTATTTTTGAATGGCTTAGGGGAGGTTTCCTGGCTTTAGGCCTTAGCTTTTGGATATTAGGTTTTGGATATTAGCTTTTGGGTTTTAGGCACTAGATTTCCAGCATTATTTTTTAGGCTTTAGCTTCCTTCCTCACAGCTTCTGATGTGGTTTGTGTATCGGATCACTTAGGCAATTAGCCTTAGGAGGGCAAGTCTGCCCGCATAGAGAGCGGAGCTTGGCGCGAATGATGAATGACTATTTTGGGGTAAGTATGCAATTTATTCGGTTTTTTTGGATTTTTTTTGCATCAAACCAAAAAAAATCGTGATGTTGATCGACAAACGTTACCGATTTGTGACAAGTCATTGCGTTTGTCTTGTCTTGCGTTTACGTAAACGTCAAATTAAAACACTTGTTTGATTTTTGTTTGTTCTGTGAGCCAGGTAATTCACTGAATATTAATGGTTTATTATGGTTTACTCGCAAGGAAAGCAAAACGAACGGCTCTAAATTCTAACAGGCTTTAAGCTTGATTGTGTGTACTGTTAATCTTACTTGGTGTAATTAAATTACGTAATAACTTTCTTTGATTGGTTGTTGGTTAATTTGTCTGACAAGTTTAAGGTTCTGTTGTTTTTAATGTTGACGCAAGAGTGTTAAGTGGATAAAAATCAATGGGTAATGTGTGGGTTGCGATTTTGGTCTTACCAATTTTTTGTGATGTAACTCCGGTCTTTTAGCTGTTTTTCTCGCCAGTTGTATTGTTGCAATCCCAACAGTTTGTTAGTAGGTTTTGTTCAAAACGTACATTTGTAACCCATTACTGGTGTTTCAAGCTGTATGGCCAGTAATAGAGGCGTGGCAAGCCCTAATGTTGTGGGCTGGATGAATTGAAATTAACGGTAAATGAGCGCTTGGGAGATATCGGGATGACTGAACAGGTAATGAATAAACATCAGCTGGATACGGGATTGTCTATCCTGGGGGCGACAGTACCAGGGCAAGAGATAGTGCTTAACGAAGGCGCGCTTAGCTTGCTTGAAGTCTTATGTGATCAGTTTGCGGCAGAGGTGCCAAATCTGCTCGACATGCGTAAGCAGAAGCAGGCATCGATCGATAACGGCGCCTTGCCGGACTTCTTACCCGAGACTCGTGCCATAAGAGACGGCGATTGGCAGATCCGCGGTATCCCGCAAGATCTACAGGACAGACGCGTCGAGATCACCGGTCCGGTGGACCGCAAGATGATCATTAACGCCCTAAATGCCAACGTTAAAGTCTTTATGGCCGACTTTGAAGATTCATTGGCCCCAAGCTGGACTAAGGTGATCCAGGGACAGATTAACCTGCGTGATGCGGTGCGTGGCGAGATTGAATATACCGCCCCCGAAACAGGCAAGCATTACACCCTTAATGATGATCCCGCGGTGCTTATCGCTCGCGTTCGCGGCCTGCATCTTAAGGAGAAGCATGTGGCCTTCAATGGTGAGGCGATCCCTGGCGCGCTGTTTGATTTCTGCCTCTACTTCTACCACAACTATCGTCAATTGCTGGAGAAGGGCAGCGGACCTTATTTCTACATCCCTAAACTCGAGAGTCATGTGGAGGCACGCTGGTGGGCAAAGGTGTTTGCCTTTGTCGAAGAACGTTTTTGTCTGACGCCGGGCACCATTAAGTGTACCTGCCTCATCGAAACCTTACCCGCGGTGTTCGAGATGGAAGAGATCCTCTATGAACTTCGCTCAAACATAGTGGCGCTCAACTGCGGCCGCTGGGACTACATCTTTAGCTATATCAAGACATTGAAGAAACATAGCGATCGCATCTTGCCCGACCGTCAGGCGGTCACCATGGATAAGCCGTTCCTGAGCGCCTACTCGCGTCTGCTGATTAAGACCTGTCACAAGCGCGGCGCCCTGGCGATGGGAGGCATGGCGGCCTTTATTCCTGCCAAAGACGCAGCGCAAAACGAGGCTGTGCTGGTTAAGGTTCGCGGCGATAAAGAGCTTGAGGCGCGTAATGGCCACGACGGTACCTGGGTAGCACATCCAGGTCTGGCGGACACTGCCATGGGGATCTTCAACGAGTATATAGGTGAGGATCACGTCAACCAGCTGCACATCACTCGTGATGTCGATGCGCCAATCCAGGCAAGGGATCTCCTCATGCCTTGCGAAGGCGAACGCACCGAGTCGGGTATGCGCCTCAATATCCGTATCGCGCTGCAATATATCGAGGCCTGGATCCGCGGCAACGGCTGTGTACCCATCTATGGCCTGATGGAAGATGCGGCGACGGCAGAGATTTCGCGCACCTCTATCTGGCAGTGGATCCAACATGAGCAGAAGCTCTCAAACGGCAAGCTGGTCACCAAGGAGCTGTTTAAAGAGATGCTGGTCGAAGAGCTGGCCAACGTCAAACTCGAGGTGGGACCAGATCGCTTTACCCACGGCAGTTTTACTCAAGCGGCAGTCTTGCTGGAAGAGATCACCACCTCTGATGAGCTGGTGGATTTCCTCACCCTGCCAGGCTACGAGATATTGACCCAGGGCGACAATGCTTAACGCGATGATTTTATAAATGAAAGGGTAATACCCAAAACCTATTTAGCGCCTTTGAATGTGAGTGGTATTGAGGGAGCTGGATGCTAACACCTGAGATGGAGAAGATTATGACTAAGGCAACTACACAGATTTCACGTCAAGAACAGATTGATGCGATTAAACAAGATTGGGCTGAAAATCCACGTTGGGCCGGCGTTCGTCGCCCCTATTCAGCAGAGGACGTAGTGGCCTTACGCGGTTCGATTGTCCCGGAAAATACCCTGGCAACTCGCGGTGCGGAAAAACTATGGCAGCTGGTTAACGGCGGCGCTAAGAAAGGCTATGTCAATTCACTGGGTGCCCTCACTGGTGGTCAGGCGGTACAACAGGCTAAGGCGGGAATCGAGGCTATCTATCTGTCGGGCTGGCAGGTGGCTGCCGACGCGAACCTGGCGGGCACCATGTACCCGGACCAGTCTCTCTATCCGGCAAACTCAGTACCTGCAGTGGTTCAGCGCATTAATAACTCGTTCCGCCGCGCCGATCAGATCCAGTGGAGCAACCAGGTTGACCCACAAGATGAGGCCTACACCGACTACTTCCTGCCTATCGTAGCCGATGCAGAAGCGGGTTTCGGTGGTGTGCTTAACGCCTACGAGTTGATGAAGAACATGATCGACGCTGGCGCAGCCGGTGTGCACTTTGAAGATCAGCTGGCCTCAGTGAAGAAATGTGGTCACATGGGCGGTAAGGTACTGGTACCGACTCAAGAAGCGGTACAGAAGCTGGTGTCTGCGCGTCTGGCGGCCGACGTGAGCGGCGTACCGACTCTGGTTATCGCCCGTACCGATGCAAACGCGGCGGATCTGCTGACCTCTGACTGCGACCCATACGATCGCGACTTCATCACCGGCGAGCGTACTTCTGAAGGTTTCTACCGTGTAAATGCCGGCATCGACCAGGCTATCTCTCGCGGTCTGGCCTACGCGCCTTACGCCGACCTAATCTGGTGTGAGACCGCCAAGCCTGATCTGGAAGAGGCGCGCCGCTTTGCCGAGGCGATTCACGCACAATACCCAGATCAGCTGCTGGCCTATAACTGTTCACCGTCTTTCAACTGGAAGAAGAACCTGGACGATGCCACCATCGCCCGCTTCCAGCAGGAGCTGTCGGACATGGGTTATAAGTACCAGTTCATCACCTTAGCCGGTATTCACAACATGTGGTACAACATGTTCGACCTCGCCTATGACTATGCGCGCGGTGAAGGCATGAAGCACTATGTTGAGAAGGTACAGGAAGTCGAATTTGCGGCGGCGAAGAAGGGCTACACCTTCGTGGCACACCAGCAAGAGGTGGGTACAGGCTACTTCGATAAGGTGACCAATGTGATCCAGGGCGGTCAGTCTTCGGTTACGGCGCTGACTGGCTCGACCGAAGAGGAGCAGTTCTAAAGTTTCGACTTGCTGTCCTTTAGCAGCGGTTGTTCCTCGCACCGTGTTCCTACGTGCGGTGCGAGGTTTTTCTTTCCTTTCCAAATTGTTATTTTTGCTTGCCTTGGCGGTCCCTCTTGAGCCGCCTTTTTTTATTTTCTTCTTATCTTTTGTGCCCGCTCGTCGATATAAAGGTGAAATCCTCGCCATGTGAATCGGGTGTAGGTGATAAACGTGATTTGCCTCTGGCGACAGATGTAATTGTTATGTTATAAGTTTTTCTGCCTATAATTCATCAAAGACGGCGCCAGGCAACTAAGCGCTATCCTTATTTCTTCATATAAAGAGTAGATAAGCATTGAACACTGCTATGTCAGGAAAAGGTGCAGAGTACTGGACCAAACGCATCAGCGAACAGGAGATGCCGGCACTTAGCTCGACGGTGAAGACCCTAGAGAAGCTTGCCAAAGACGATGTTTCCTCCCTGGCGATACTCGGCCGCAGCGTGATGCATGATAACGCGCTGACCTCGCGAATTCTTAAGGTGGCCAACAGCGCCATCTATAACAAGGGGATCTCCCACGTTACGACCGTGAGCCGCGCGGCCGTCGTCCTGGGCTTCGATACCATACGTAATATCTGTATTACCGCTAAGCTCCTCAGTAGCCTTTTAGAAAACAAAGGATTATCAGAGGATGTCTACCAGAGGCTACTCACCCTGATGGCAAGAGCCTTCCAGGCAGCCATGCTGGCCAAGATGATGCTTAAAGATCACGACGAAGAGCTGCAGGAAGAGGTGTTTATCGCCGCACTGCTCTATCACCTGGGAGAGAGTGCCTTTTGGAGCATGGGCGGTGAAACGACTGAGCAGCTCAATGCGCGTCTCAATCAGGTGGATGAAAAAGAAGCCAGCGCCGTGGTCAGAGAGGTGCTGGGAACCTCCTTTACCCAGCTGTCCATGGGTATCGCTAAAAACTGGGGACTTGGCGAGGTATTGGTGAAGTCCTTGTCGAATCCCAATGAGCGCACTCCCGAGATCCGCTCCATCTATCTTGCTAATAAGATCAGCGAGTTGATGGCGAGCGACAGCAAAGATATTACCGAGCTGAATCACCGTATCAAGCAGGCAGCAGACATGCTGGACCTAGAGGTGGGTGAGTTTAAAGGGCGGATGATCCAGTGTAGCCATGCCACCCGAAAGTTGGCCGATACTTATGGTGCCAAGGTGCTGGTGGCCTTCCTGCCCGATACCCATCAGTTGACGCTGGCGGCTGAGCCAGAGGATGAGCCGGTTAAGGTACGCGAGTTTAATGTCGAGCTGCAGCTGAAGAAGCTTCGGGAGCTCACAGATTGTGCCATCAATAAGGCGAACTTTAATGAGGTGATCACTATTACCCTCAGCGGCCTGCTCGATGGCATAGGCATGGATCGCTGCGCCGTCATGCTACTCTCGCCAAATCGTAAGCGCCTGCAACCTAGGGTGGTGGTTGGCGAGAACAGCGACAAGATGAAGAACGAATTTGTCGTCGAGCTCAATCTAGACAAGAATGTGTTTGGCGAGAGTGTCGATCTCAAGAAGCCGCTGTTTATCGACAACCCAGGCTCGGAAAAGTGGCGCCTCTATACCGACGAAGCGCTCAGGCGCCATACCTCGCCAATGGGCTTCATGTTGGCGCCGATATTGGTGGATAACAAGGTGATTGGCCTGTTATATGCCGACAGGCACAGCTCAGAGCGCAAGCTGGTTGATGCGGATTTCGATCGTTTTACCCATTTCGCTCAGCTGACCAATCTCTGCCTCTCTGTCTCGGTGCACTAGGGCCCGTTGACCTTTTGAGAACAAATTTTGTTCTAATTGAGCACGTTAAAATCGCGGCTCGAGGCTTGAGATATAGTAATTCTATATAAAAGCCGAGTAACAAAGCGTTGAACGTGCTCAAGACGAACCCTGCAAAAAATGAACGCGAAAGATAAACAGGCCCTAGAGCCTTTTACCTGTCAGCCTTCTGTTGCTTTAAGATTTGTTCAATCTAATCGTGCTTTGGTTGATGCAAGAGTAAGCAATGAAGCCATTCACATGGTCGTACTATTGGTCGTACTATGTGAATGGCGAGCAGTAATACCAATCACAGTAAACATGTGATCAGAAATAGCGCAGGAAAAACGCTTGAGAACCAAGCAGGATTTTTAGATAAGTAGTTATTCTACAATTAAAAATACTAATACAGTTATAGAGCGTTTTAACAAGCTAGAATGATCAATTGTTTATTACGATTGGTATAACCCCCAAACTGCAAGGTCAACAGGCCCTAGCACTATTTGCTTTTACTGGCGGCGCTGATCTGCGCCGTGATCCGTTTGGCCATGGCGTTGGGGATTGGAAAACTCAGGTGATATTGCAATATCTTCCAGCCCTCAGGGGTGAGGACCAGGGTGCCTGTGCCGCGGCAGTTGCCATAGGACTTACTGCTTAAATGCTCATCGAAGACGATCACCTCGCCGTGCTGTTCTAGCTGCCTGGATACCAGGGTGTAGTGCCAGCCCTTGGTGGGACGGGCATAGGCGGCAAACTCCTTCATGGTCCAGTTTTCCGTTGCATCGGTACCGATAAAATGGGCGTCATCGGTATAGAGGGCAAAATACTTGTCCCAATCGGCGCTGGCGGCGTAACTGTGCAACTTGTCTAAGGTCTGAGTCGCCTCTAGTGGGGTCTCGGCGCGGCTAATGCTGCTGAGCAGCAGGGCGCAGCCTGCAAGTATCCAGGTCAGCGAGTGATGTCTGACGGCCATGGTGTTCTCCTTTTAAATCCGTTTAATGCCAGTTTACCGGATCTAGTTTGAAAAATTGACTCATCTGTTGATAGAGGGCCGGGTGCTGCTGATAAAAGTCATGGGGACGCTCGAAGAAGGTTTCGGTGATCACCGCGAAGAACTCGGCCTCGTTGGTAGCGCCGTAATAGTTAAACAGGCTGGGCTGATGGTACTTGGCGTCTTCGCGCAGCTGTTCAAACTCCTGAGTCATGATGCTTGACCATGACTGGTAGTCGTTAGCATTAGCCAGGATGGGCGCGCCGTTGGAGTGGCCATCTTCTTGATCTAGCTGGTGGGCAAACTCGTGGATCACCACGTTGTGGCCATCGTAAGGCTGAGCCGCGTCTTCCTTGGCGGTATGCCAGGAGAGCACGACCTTGCCAAACTCCCAGGACTCACCCGAAAGAATATTTTTTCGTTCCCAGAAGGTTCCGTCGCCATTTTGCTGCATCTGATTGACGATAAACAGGCTAGGGTAAACCAGTATCTGTTTCAGCTTAGGGTAGTAGTCAGTGTCGCGATTGAGCAGTAACAGACAAGCCTGGGCGGCGATGGTGACCCGGATCTCATCATCAATTGCTATGCCCTGACACCCGACGAAGCGCTTCTCGGCGATGAAGATCTGGATGTGGCGCTTGAGCTGTAGCTGCAGGTCGCTGGGCAGGGCGCGAAAATAGGGCATGCGGCGTTTGAGTATGGCGCGCCAGCTCTCGGGAAAGGGGCGCTTGGCGATCTGCGCGCGGCGATACCTGACATACTTTGGCCTAAACAGTATGTAACCTATGGCGGCGCTACTGACCAGCGCGAGAATAAAGATGGCTAGCATAAAAATCTCCCTATGATATAGCAAGATATGGTGTTGCTTGCCGCAAATTCAATCTTAGGGAGAGAAAAAAGCAGTGGAGAAAAAAAGCTGGCAGCCCTAAGTTCGGAAAATGAAATCTGTCGCTGCCAGAAAGGTTAGGGAGACGGGCTGAAAGGAGCGACGCGCTGGGTGATGATGTGCCCAGCGCGTCTGGGGATATATGTTAATCGACTAATTTTATCGGCTAATTTAATCGCCTAATTTAATCGACTATGATTGATTGTTCCTTCTGTTGCCGCTCACTCTCAGATAACGAGTAATGATGCTCGATGAGAAAACGGATCAGTTTAGACTTAGCTACATCGCAGCCGCTGGCCAATTCGGCGAGGTGCGCGATAGCAGACTCGCTCAGGGTGAAGGTCGCCTTGCGATAAGGCCCTGTTCCCTTGGGTACCACCTTAGGTGTCGCCTGAGATGCGTGGCGATTTAAAAAATCACCATCGAAACCCGTTTCTAAGGCGATAACCTCGGCCATCTGCTGTACATTGCTCGGCTGCCCGGCGGCATAGTGGGTCGCATCGTCGATGAAGTCATCGATCAAGGCATCGAGCGAAATATTCAGTCGCTTACGGTTTTGTCTCGCGGCACTAGACTGCGTAGAGCTTTTCTTGAGATCGGCCAGACCCATAGTTACCCCTTAACTTATCCATCTGTTTTTCGGCGAGACGATTGCGAATTTCTGTGGCACTGGAAGCCTGTAGCATTTCACAGGCGATGCTGCGGATCTCTTCGGCGGCCTTGCCTTTTGGTTGTGTTTCCATGACAGACAGACCCGATTCTTCGCTGTCATCATAAATGTTTCGGCTGTAGGTGATGGCGTCGAGTACGTTGATGTCGTACGTCTTACACACCTCTTTAGCTTCCATGATGCGGTTAGCCTGATTTGGCAGGCTAGGGCATTGGGTGATCACGAAAGATGCGCGCATCTTAGGGTTAATCATCATACAGGTCGCGACGATATCATCCATGTGACTGACGGTTTTCAAGTCTCTGCGCTTCGGACGCAGTGGCATCAACACATGTGAGGCGACAGACATGGTGGCACGCAGTGCCAGGTTGTCCTGGCCACCACAGTCGACCAGCACATAGTCATAGTGTTGCTCTAGGCTGAGCAGATCGTTACGTATCTTGCCGTAGAGCTGTACACAGTTGATGCCAGCCAGGGTGCCGTTGTTGTTACGAGCTTGAATCCAGTCCGAGGTGGTCCGCTGGGGATCACAATCGACCATGATGACCGACGCGCCGCATTCTACCGTGAGAAATACCGCTATGTTTTGGGCTAAACAGCTCTTTCCGCTACCGCCTTTTTCACCGCCAACTAAAATGATCATTCTATTTCCTCTCGACTGCCAATGATTGCCGATGTTTGTTGTTAGGTTCCCAAGTGATGTACTGCTATCTCGCGATCTCACCTGTTTGGGCATGACTCCAATTTAGGTGTTAATTAATTGTTGGTCAACTACATGAAAATTGACGTTTTTTTTGATTATGGCGCTTGTCATTAAGTTGACGTTTCGGCTTGTTTGGCGGATATTTGACGCTAAGGGCTTTTGGAGTAAAAAGTTATCTTAAAGCTTTTATAAAACAGTGTGTTACTGTTTTTGTGTTGGTTTTAGCGGCTTGTTTTTCATACTTATGCCTTAAAAGCGTAAGAGTTTCACCCTACTCTTATTTCTATTTTGCTTGTTTGTTGGTTTTTATATTCTCAAATGTTATATCTGTAGTGGCTAAAACTTTGAAGTCGGTTGGCTTGTCGCTGCGAAAATTTACCTTATGTTTCAATGCGACGCGCGGGAAATGAGCATGTGTAATCGCGATGTCGTCAAAGCTTCTTGGTTTGACGCTTGTAGTCACGTAAGCTGGGCAGCGTACTTTTTCCAATAGCCGTTTAGGATAGTCAAGATGGATCAACAGGCCTTAATCGAGGCGATAAATCAAAAAATGCCCTTTGGTAAATATGCCGGGTTACGCTTACTCGAGCTGCCAGAGCCTTATTTAGTCTGGTTTCATAGTAAAGGCTTTCCCGAGGGGAAGTTAGGTCAGCAGTTGGCGCTGATCTATGAGGTGAAGCTCAATGGCCTGGAGGGCATGCTCAAGCCTTTATTAGTTCCACGTAAGCAGGGATAAAATTCGGGAATGAGAGCTTGATCTAAAACTGATTCATTGAATGCTGTTTTAAGACACCCGGGTAGAGATTTATGGCTAAGGCCATGTTTTAATGCAGGGGTTAAAGGCAAACACTTAAGGAATGACAATGATAACTAAATTAGTTCGTTTAGCCGCTGCGGCCACCTTAGCCCTGGGGATCTCGAGTGCCTGGGCGGCTGGTGTAGTGCATCAAGGTACTGTGGTCGATACCATGAATGGTGGCGGTTATACCTATGTGCAGATCAAAGAAGCCGATAAGACTTTCTGGGCGGCAGGACCTCAGGCCGAGGTGAAAAAAGGTGACGTTGTTGTCGTTCAAGAGCAGATGTGGATGAATGACTTTACCAGCAAGACACTTAACCGTACCTTCGATGAACTCTTGTTTGTGGGTCGCATCGACAAGAAGTAATTTGCGCGGCTAAGTAGCCGGATGAATATAAGAAATAGTGCCGATAACTTGTTATCGGCACTATTTTTTTACCTAATAGGGACTAAAATCAGCTGCAATTTACGCAAACAGGTGGCCGTATGGATTGGCAAAGGGGTGATGAGCGCCTGAGCTTCTCTGCCTGATATTGACAGAGCACCTGTAGACAGAACTCATACAGATAGAACACGTATCGATAGAACAAGGCGATGATTAAGATAATTCCCTATCGTAAGGGGTATAGCAAAGCGGTCAGTGGGGTCTATCATCTGGCGGTGCGCGCCATCGATGAGACCCATTACAGTGCGGCGCAGAAGCTTGCCTGGTCCCAGGCGCCGCGCTCCGGTTATCACTGGCATAAACGCCTGACCCGCTCTCAGGCCTGGCTGGCCGTCGATACCGCTTGTATGACGGGGGAGTATCCCCGCTGTGTCGGTTTCATCAATGTCGAGACCCAGTATGCCTCGCGGGGCTATATCGACAGCCTCTATGTGCACCCTGAATATCAGGGGCAGGGGATTGCGCGACAGTTATTGCAACAACTCGAATCCTGGGCGGCTTCGCAGGGGATGGATGAGCTAAGGGTCGATGCCTCCAGCCTGTCGCGGCCACTGTTTGTGGCAGAGGGGTTTGCGCTGCGACACAAGCGGTATCAGGAAAAGGCTGGCCAGGTGTTTATGGCTTACTATCTGGCAAAGTCCCTAGTTTAGTCTCTGGCAAAGTTCCTGGTTTAGTCACTTGCAATACCCTCACCACACCCTCGCGATAACCTAGGCGTGCATAGCCGGCCAGCAAGGCGCCAAACTTTCTAGCCTTATATAGCTCGCGCTAATGGCCATCCAGGTGACTCGTGTATAACACATGAGGCGGCATGACGCCGTGTAGCCCCTCTTCTCGCTGCATGAAGCGGATGAAGGCCTGGGGCAGGGTAAGCGCCTCAATCGATTCCTGCTGTTCTGCGCTAAGTAGCGCCTGATAACCTTCCTTGCCCGACGCCGTGTAGGCCGAGGAAACGCCGCTATACAAGCGGTCTGGCATCACGCTATGCCACTGCATCTCACCGGCTATTTCCGTCAAGATCTCCAGTTGCAGGATGCGGGCGCCCAGCGGCTGTCTGCCGTCGTAGCAATATTTAAGGCCGTAGGTATAGGGGAAGCTTCCCGCACCTGTGCCGGTAATGCTGTTGTTGGTGGCCGAGTTGATGGCCGACTCCAAGGTTTGATACAGGTAACGGCCCTGGATGCGATATTTCACCAGGGGCAGGGCGAAAGGGAGCAGTCGCCCGAGAATGTCCGCCATGGTCACCGTGCCCTTGTTGAGCGATTGTCTGACTCCACCGGCATTGTGCAGGGCAAAATCTACCTGAATGTCCAGGTTGCGAGTCTCGTGATAGATGCTCTTACAGACCCAGGGGGCGATCTCGCTGCCGTGGGGCAGTGCCTTGCTGGGCAGGCGGGTGTGGATCAAGTTTTTGGGCACAAATCCCAGCACCTGATGCTCCAGCGCGTCGATGGCCGGGCGATAGTGCTGGGTGATCACCTGATTGATCTCTGTGAGTTCGTCATCCCATAAGATCCCGGGATGCGCCATGAGCTGCCGCTTGAGTGCGTCATAGGTGGCGGCGGTGACCTCTTGCTCCCCTTCGATAAGCAGGTGCTTGTCGAGCATGAAGTAGTTGTGTCCGGCAAGGGAGGTCACTAGGCCTTGGTCGTCAAACTCTAGGTCGCACAGCCCCAGAGTTTCGGCATACTTGCCCGCATGTAGTATCGGTGTGTTGTCGACGCGATAGCCATAGGGCAGCGCATTATGGCCGATGGCGCTGAAGTCGCCCTGAAGCGTGTGAGAGTGACCACCGACGATCAGGCTGATCCCCGCCACTTCTTGGGCTAATATTTTGTCTTTATCCCAGCCTAAGTGGCTTAGTACCAGGATATGATCTATGCCCTGCGCCTTTAGCGTGGCTACCGTATTGGCGGTGGTCTCAATGGCGTCGGCAAAGTGAGTATCTTCATCTGGCCTGGCGATCTCTTTCATCTGATCTAGGGTGATGCCTATGATGGCAAGCTGCCTATCGCCTAACGGCTTTAAGAGTACCTTGGCCGAGCGGTGCTCGGGAATATAGTCAAACAGCTTGGGGTGCCCAGTCAGCTTGTCTTGCTTATGGGGATCTTCCTGGCTGAGAT
This sequence comes from Shewanella sp. cp20, assembly GCF_000832025.1. Lineage (NCBI taxonomy): Bacteria > Pseudomonadati > Pseudomonadota > Gammaproteobacteria > Alteromonadales > Shewanellaceae > Shewanella > Shewanella sp. cp20. Next base: position 259,969 of record NZ_JPII01000029.1, read on the forward strand.
CCATGTTGCCTGCCAGCAGCGGAAAATTGATGTTATCGAGAAACTGCTTAACCGGCTGATTGCCTGCGTCTATCTCGTGGTTGCCGAGGACCATGGCATCGGGTGCTAGGCGGTTGAGCAGGTCGGCATTGGCTACGCCCTTAAATTGGTTGAAGTAGAGGGTGCCCTGAAAGCTGTCGCCCCCATGAAGAAACAGAAAATCTTGCCCGGCATCGGCCGCCTGACTGCGCGCCTGTTGCACCTGATATCCGATCCTCGCATAGCCGCCGCTGTGGTTATAGACCTCATAACTTTGTTGCTCATGGCTGAGCAGAAACTGGACGCGCGAAGGATCGAAGTGAGAGTGGGTGTCGTTGATGTGTGCAAGCTTTAGGGAGTATCTGTTGGTCATGTAGGCCTCATTTGTGAAGCGGGCAAGTATACCTCAGCAGGGCTAAATGAAAAAGGGAAGCATTTGCTTCCCTTTATTAACTTTTCTTAAGTTATTTGCTCACCTTATCCAGCGGCTCGGCCTCTGTGATACTGGTGGCTTGCTGTTCGCCTTTGGGGAGATCCTCATCTTCAGACGAGCCCTCATCCGAGATGCGTATGCCCTTGTGAGTCATGCGGCGTTTCCATAGGCGTCTCGCCAGTTGCTGCATATCGGTCACAGGGTCATTACTGTCGACAATCTCTAAGCCCAGCAGGGATTCGATAATATCTTCTAGGGTGACAATACCGTGGCCACTACCATATTCGTCCACCACCATGGCGATCTTGGTGTTGCGCTTAATCATCAGCTGGAACAGCGGCAAGATCTTGGCCGTTTCCGGCACGATCACTAGGTTACGCCGTACCGCAGAGATAGGCGCCATGGGGGTGTCTCGCTCCGACAACAAGATGGTGTTGCGGTTGACATAACCCACGATATTGTCGCGATCGCCATCGAAAACCGGGATACGGGTAAAGGGGCTCTTCTTATGAAGCTTGGCAAACTCGGCCTGGGTCATCGAAGCTGGCACGCTGAACATCACGGTTCTTGGGGTCATGATGGCGGTCACCGGCATCTCCTTGACCGACAGCATCTGGGTCAGAATCATAGATTCCTGTTCGTCCAGCTCACCCGACTCGTGACCTATCTTGGCCATAGCACTCATCTCTTGACGAATGTATTGACCGTCGTCGCCCTTACCGAGCTTTTGAGTGACCTGCTGAGACATCCAGATAAGCGGCTTAGTGATGCGCTCCATCCACAGCAGAACCAGAGACACGCTAGGGGCCAGGCTGCGCCAGTAGTTTGCGCCCAGTGTCTTTGGAATGATCTCAGAGAAGAACAAGATAAGAAAGGTCAGCACACCAGAGAAGACACCCAGCATCTCGTCGCCAAACACCTTGGCTGCCTGCGCACCGGCAACGGCGGCACCTACGGTGTGGGCAATAGTGTTTAGGGTCAAGATAGAAACCAGTGGCGATTCCACATTCTCCTTTTGGTGGCTCAAACGCTCGGCCGCCGCGGGATGGGTTTCTTTTAGGTTCGCAATAAAGCTAGGGGTAACAGACAGAAGCACGGCTTCGAATACACTACAGAGAAAAGAGATCCCGATAGCGACAAAGACAATAACAATAAGGGTTATCATGGGGGAGGTAAAACAACTCCGAGTAGCAAGCCAATATTAGCTTGGGGGGATTCTAGCATAGTCTATTTCCTTACTGGCTAAAATTTATTGATATCTGTATAATTCGCCGCCCTGTGGCAGGTTTTGGTGTTGAGGTTAGTCAAAATGAGTGAAAAAAAGATCAATTTATTGGATCTCGATCGTAAGGGATTGAGAGCGCTATTTACCGAGATGGGTGAAAAGCCTTTTCGTGCCGATCAATTGATGAAGTGGCTATACCATTTTGGCGTCAGCGACTTCGAACAGATGACTAACATCAACAAGGCGTTACGTGCCAAATTGGCCGCGCGTTGTGAGGTGGTGGCTCCAGAGATCTCCAGCTATCAGAAGTCTGCCGATGGCACCATTAAGTTTGCCATCAATGTGGGTAATGGTCAGGAGGTTGAGACCGTTTACATCCCGGAAGATGACCGTGCCACCCTATGTGTATCTTCACAGGTGGGTTGTGCCTCGAGTGTACCTTCTGCTCTACCGCCCAGCAGGGCTTTAACCGTAACCTTACCGTGTCTGAGATTGTCGGCCAGATCTGGCGTGTGTCTCACTTTCTTGGTTTCCAGAAAGAAACCGGTGAGCGTCCCATCTCTAACGTGGTGATGATGGGCATGGGTGAGCCGCTGTTGAATCTGAAAAATGTCATGCCGGCTATCGACATCATGCTGGACGATTTCGGCTTCAGCCTGTCTAAGCGCCGCGTGACCGTATCGACTTCGGGCGTGGTGCCTGCGCTGGATATCTTAGGCGATAACCTGGATGTAGCGCTGGCGGTGAGCATTCACGCGCCAAACGATGAGCTGCGTGACGTGCTGGTACCGGTTAACAAGAAGTATCCACTGCAGGAGTTTTTGGCGGCGATCCGTCGTTACCTGGCCAAATCTAACGCTAACCGCGGCCGTGTGACCCTGGAATATGTGATGCTTGATCATATCAACGACAGCACAGATCAGGCCCATGAGCTGGCCAAGCTGATGAAGGATACTCCTTGTAAGATCAACCTGATCCCCTTCAACCCGTATCCGGGCTCGCCCTATGGTCGTTCATCGAACTCGCGTATCGACAGATTCTCTAAGGTGCTGATGGAATATGGCCTTACCGTCATCGTCCGTAAGACCCGCGGAGACGATATTGACGCGGCCTGTGGCCAGTTGGCCGGGGATATTCGCGACCGAACCAAACGTTTGGCGAAAAAACGCATGCAAGATAGTCAGATTTCAGTCACAATAAACTAACTTATTGTATCTGCTACTAGATAGGCTTGCGAATGTTAAGCAAAAAGCCAACATTGACCCTGTTAGTCATCCTGACTTCGACGCTGATGTCAGGATGCGTAACTGAGAGAACATACAGTGGCACAGATGTGCCCGTTCAAGAGCGAACCTTCGACAACGTTGCTGCGGCCCGTCAACGGGTGCAGCTGGGTTTGACCTACCTGCAAAAGGGCAACAGCGAACAAGCCAAGTACAATCTGGATAAGGCGCTCGAGTTTGCCCCTAACATCGAAGATGTACACGTGGCCTTAGCCTATTACTATCAATCGGTTGGCGAGTTAGCCCTGACCGAGAAGGCGTATCGCAACGCCATCAACGCCAGCGATGCCAGCGGCGATTCCATGAATAACTTCGGCGTGTTTCTTTGCCAGCAGGCAAAATACGACCAGGCCGAAGAGATGTTTCTTCGGGCAGTAAAGATGCCCAAATACACCCGTTCGGCCTCCAGCTATGAAAACCTGGGGATCTGTAGCCGCAAGTCGGGTGATCTACAAAAAGCACAACGCTACTTCGAGATGGCACTTAACTATGACCCGCGTCGTGCCAACTCCCTATTAGAACTGTCTGAGATCGAATTGGATCTGGGGAACTACTCCGCCGCCAAGAAAGGTTTGGCGCGTTACCATAGAGTGGTGCCCGAATCGGCTCAGAGTCTGGCGTTGGGAATTAAAATTGAGCAAGGCCTAAATGACCCTGAAGCGGTGAGAAAATTTGGCATTCTTCTCCTGGCCAAGTTTCCCGCTTCCAATGAGGCCAAGCAGTATAGAGCTAGCATGCACTAATGACTGATAATCAAATCGATATGCTCAAGGATGATGCTGAGAAACCAAAGGAAACCGGTGAAACCCTGGGCCAGTGGTTAAAGGCGGCGCGTGAGTCGCGCCAGATGACTTTAACCAGCGTGGCCGAGAGACTCAATCTGCGCCCATCGATTGTTAAAGATCTTGAGGCGGACAACTATGACAACATAGCGTCGGCAACCTATGTCAAAGGCTATGTGAAGAATTACGCCCGCATCCTGGGCCTGGAGATGGCCAGGGTAGATGCCTACTTGGCCGAAAGCTTTCCTGTGGTCGATGCCCCTACCATGCAGAGCTTCTCCCGCAAGACCACGCGTCAGGCCAGAGATGGTCGCCTGATGTTGGTGACTTATTTGATCATCTTCGTCTTATTAGCCTTATTGGTACTTTGGTGGGTGCAAAAGTCGGCCATGGTGGCGGATCTGGATCTCTCCAAGCCATCGGTGGAAGAAGCCGCCGAGCTTTCGACCTTGCCTGGAGAGCCCAGCCTGATGCCCGCCCAGGATCCACAGGCCGATACGGGTATCGAGATGCCAGGCGCGTCCTTGAGCCAGGTTGCTTCTGAACAGACGGCTTCTGAACCGACTGTTACTGAATCGGCAGCAGAGCCTGCAACCGCCGAGCCCTTAGCGCGAGCCACTCAAGCATCCCAAGCGACCCAGTCCCAAATCTCTCAGTCTCAAGCGCCTCAAGCCCTCGAGTCATCCAGGACAGATGACACGGCTCAGGCCGTGGACGATGCCGAGTTGGCCCTGAGTCTGAGCGGCGATTGCTGGATCAAGGTGACCGATGCCAACGGCAAGGTACTTGTTAATGGCCTTAAGCTGGCGGGCAAAGAGATGAATGTCTTTGGTCAGGCGCCGTTTAAGGTTATATTGGGGGCGCCGCAGTCATTGACCATGCACCTCAATGGTGAACCAATCGATCTGGCTAAGTATCCCAGTGGCCGAGTTGCCAGACTGACGGTCGGTAACGCCGTCAATCTTTGAAGTAAAAGAGTGAATTAAGATGTACAACGAGTCCCCAATCATTCGCCGCCCTTCGACACGCATCTATGTGGGCGATGTGCCTATCGGTGATGGCGCGCCCATCGCCGTGCAGTCTATGACCAACACCCGCACCACAGATGTGGAGGCCACGGTGGCTCAGATCCGCGCGCTGGAAAATGTTGGCGCCGATATCGTACGTGTCTCTGTGCCGACCATGGATGCCGCCGAGGCGTTCAAGGTGATCAAGCAGCAGACTAAGATCCCGCTGATCGCCGACATTCATTTCGATTACCGTATCGCGCTCAAGGTGGCGGAATATGGCGTAGATTGTCTGCGTATCAACCCGGGCAACATAGGCAACGAAGAGCGTATCCGTAGCGTGGTGGAGTGTGCCCGCGACAAAAACATTCCCATTCGTATCGGTGTTAACGGCGGTTCGTTAGAGAAAGATCTGATGGACAAGTACAAGGAGCCGACCCCGGAGGCCTTGCTCGAGTCGGCCATGCGTCATGTGGATATTCTCGACAGACTCAATTTCGATCAGTTTAAGGTGAGCGTTAAGGCGTCTGACGTCTTCCTGGCGGTGGAGTCTTACCGCCTGCTGGCCAAGCAGATCAAACAGCCGCTGCACCTTGGGATCACCGAGGCCGGTGGCGCCCGTGCCGGCGCCGTAAAATCGGCGGTGGGTCTGGGCATGTTGCTGGCCGAAGGCATAGGCGATACCCTGCGTGTCTCGCTGGCTGCCGATCCTGTCGAGGAGATCAAGGTCGGTTTCGACATTCTCAAATCCCTGCGTATTCGCTCACGCGGCATCAACTTCATCGCCTGCCCATCATGCTCGCGTCAGGAGTTTGATGTGATCGCCACGGTGAACGAGCTGGAGCGTCGCCTGGAAGATGTGGTGACCCCTATGGATGTCTCTATCATAGGTTGTGTGGTCAACGGCCCGGGCGAAGCCCTGGTATCGGATATTGGCCTAACCGGTGGTAACCGTAAGAGCGGCTATTACGACGACGGCGTGCGTCAGAAAGAGCGCTTCGACAACGAGCATATCGTCGATCAGCTCGAGGCGAAGATCCGCGCCAAGGTGGCCAGCGTCGACGCACGTATTCCGACAACCGATATCACGGAATAACCCTTTGCTTGCTGCGCAGAATCCGGGGCGAACGGCCCCGATTGTGGCGCAGCTCACTGGCGCGCCGCGCCGGTTTTGCGTTTATTGATGATGCGCCTATAATGCGAGGCGCTTTTTTATTTTTTACAGCTAAATTTCGGACGAGTTGATACAGTGGCAAAACAGATTCAAGCGATTCGCGGAATGAACGATATTCTGCCGACCCAGAGCCCGCTATGGCAAAAACTAGAAGCAGTGTTGCGTGATACCGTTGCGGCCTATGGTTACAGCGAGATCCGCACCCCCATCGTAGAGAGTACCGACCTGTTCAAACGTTCTATCGGCGAAGTGACAGATATCGTCGAGAAAGAGATGTACACCTTTGCCGATCGCAATGGCGATCTGCTGACGCTACGTCCCGAAGGCACGGCCTCTACCGTACGTGCGGGTAACGAGCACGGCCTGCTATATAATCAGGAGCAGCGTCTGTGGTACATGGGACCTATGTTCCGCCACGAGCGTCCACAGAAGGGGCGTTACCGCCAATTTAACCAGTTTGGTGTCGAGGTCTATGGTATTGCCTCGGCCGATATCGAAGCCGAAGTGCTGATGATGTCTCACCGCCTGTGGCAGAAGCTGGGGATCAGTCAGCACGTGAAGCTGGAGCTGAACACCCTGGGGGACGCCGAGGAGCGCGCCGCCTACCGTGAGGCCCTGATTGCCTTCCTGGAGCAGCACAAAGAAAAGCTGGACGAAGACAGCCAGCGCCGCATGTATTCAAATCCACTGCGTGTGCTCGACAGCAAGAACCCTGAAGTTCAGGCGCTCTTGGGGGATGCCCCGGCGCTGATGGACTACCTCGGCGAAGAAAGTCGTGGTCATTTTGCACATTTGTGTGAACTACTTGAAGCCGTTGGCATCCAATACGAAATTAACCCTCGTCTGGTGCGTGGTTTAGATTACTATAACCGCACCGTATTCGAGTGGGTCACCGATAGCCTGGGTGCTCAGGGCACAGTGTTGGCCGGTGGTCGTTACGACGGTCTGGTCGGCCAGCTAGGGGGCAAAGACACCCCGGCAGTCGGTTTTGCCATGGGGCTCGAGCGTATCGTCCTGATGCTGGAAACCTTAAGCCTGACCGACGACGTATCGGGTCCGGTCGATGTGTATGTCACCGCCATGGGTGATGATTGTCGTATCGCGGCCATCAAGGTGGCACAGCAGTTACGTGAAGTGGACGGCCTCAAGGTGATGACTCACTGCGGCGGCGGTAACTTCAAGAAGCAGATGAAACGTGCCGATAAGAGTGGCGCCAAACTCGCCATAGTGATCGGCGAGACCGAACTGGCTAACGGCCAGGTGGCGCTGAAATATCTGCGTGAAGAGAAAGAACAAGAATTAGTTGCACAGGATTCGTTAGCAGCTTACGTTGCAGAACTGATTTAAAGAGGAAGAGAAACGTGGAAATTTATAGCACAGAAGAACAACAAGTCGATGCTATCAAACAGTTCTGGAAAGACTATGGCAACTCGATTGTCATCGGTGCCGTGGTAGGCCTGGGTGGTCTATACAGCTGGAACTACTATTCAGATTACAAGGTGGCTCAGGCAGAAGAAGCCTCTGAAGCCTTCCAAACTATTAGCAACTCGGTCAAAGCCGACTCTAGCATGCTGGCGGCCGCCGAGAGCTTTGCTAAAGACCATGACGGTCAGCAGGGCTATCAGGCATTGTTACAACTGATCGTGGCTAAGGCCGCGGTAGAAGCCGGTGAGCTGGACAAGGCCGAACAGGCCCTGAAGCAGATCCTCATCAGCAAGCCAGAAGAAGGCTTGGTGGCGGTTGCTACCCTGCGTCTTGCCCGCGTGCAGGCCGAGCAAGGCCAGCTGGCAACGGCGTTGGCTACCCTGGAGCAGCTGAACACGCCATCGTTTGCCGTACAGCGTGATGAATTAAAAGGTGATTTCCTGGTGCGTCAAGGCGAAGCCGATAAGGCTAAGAGCGCCTATCAGTCGGCCCTGGACAACGGCGGAGCGACTTCAAGCCCAGCCTTGCAGATGAAGCTAGATAACCTGAACAAGGCATAAGGAAGCTGCCCATGAAGTCTTGGTGCAAAACATTACTGGCTTGCAGCTTGAGCCTGGGGTTGTTGTCGGCCTGTTCTTCCAACGACGTTGAAGAAGAGCCGGTAAGTCCGCTGCCGCAGATCGAAGCGAGTGTCTTTCCCGAGGTGAGCTGGAGTGCTTCCGTCGGCAGTGGTGTCGGTGATTATTACTCTAAGATCCGTCCTGCCGTGCGTTACGGCAAGTTGTTCGTCATGGATCGTTACGGCGAAGTGACCGCCTACGACGAAGCCAGCGGCGAGCAGGTCTGGTCATTGGATATCAGCTCCTGGTTTAAGGAAGGCGCCTTGTCTAAGAACAAGGGCGCACGTCTCTCTTCAGGCATTACCGCTGCCCGTAACAAGGTGTTCTTCGGTGGTGAGAGTGGCCTGCTGGGCGCCGTCGATGCCGAGACCGGCGAGATGGTCTGGCATGTGACCGCCGGTGGTGAGCTGCTGTCGGGGCCGACGGTAGGCGAAGATGTGGTCGTGGTACACACAAGTACCGGTGGCCTGGAAGCCTATAACGTCGATGATGGCGAGAAGCTCTGGGTTTACGAGAGCAAGCTGCCCACCCTGACCCTGAGGGGCACAGGCTCGGCCGCCTATGAGGCCGGTGGCTTCTTCGTCGGCACCGCCGATGGCAAGATAGCTGTCGTGGTGAAAAGCAATGGTCAGGCCGCCTGGGAGCAGCCTATCTATACACCTAAGGGCGGTAACGAGTTTACCCGTATGGCCGACGTGGATATGAAGCCGCTTATCGTGGGCGAGAACATCTATGCGGTGAGCTATAACGGTAACCTGGTGTCGATGGAGCTGCGCAGCGGACGTGTCGTCTGGAGCCGTAAATATTCCAGCTTCAACGAGTTGGCTTCTGCCGGTCTGAACCTCTACCTGGTGGATGACCATGGTCGCATCTATGCGGTCGATAAGCGCAACGGCCTGGAAAGCTGGAGCAACAGCGAGCTGACCAACCGCGAGTTGACCTCACCTGTCGTCTTCAAAGACTACCTGGTGGTGGGTGACTTCGAAGGCTATCTGCATTTCATCGATCGTACCTCTGGCAAGCTGGTTGGCCGCGTCGACGTGGATAGTTCAGGTTTATTTAGCCAGCCACTGGTAATAGATGATAAGATCTACGTCCAGAGTCGTGGCGGCAAGGTAGCAAGAATTACGCTTCCCTAAGGCGAGCTTTAACAGTTTTTAAAGCCCCTGGACCTTGTGCTGGGGGCTTTTTATTTAAGATATTCAGATAGATTTGTAGATTAGAGGCAAAAAAATGATTCCAGTTGTGGCCCTGGTAGGCCGACCAAACGTAGGTAAGTCGACCCTGTTCAATCGTCTTACGCGCACCAGAGACGCCTTGGTAGCTGACTACCCAGGTCTGACTCGGGATCGTAAGTATGGTCGTGCACATCTGTCTGGTTACGAATTTATCGTGGTGGATACCGGCGGTATCGACGGTACCGAAGAGGGGATCGAGACCCGCATGGCCGAGCAGTCGCTGGCGGCGATCGAAGAAGCCGATGTGGTACTGTTTCTCACCGACGCCCGCGCGGGTATGACGGCCGCCGACGAGGCGATTGCCGAGCATCTGCGTCGCCGCGAGAAGACCACCTTCGTGGTGGCCAACAAGGTTGATGGTATCGACGCCGACTCCGCCTGTGGCGAGTTCTGGGCCCTGGGCCTGGGTGAGGTATACCAGATGGCCGCCGCCCAGGGGCGCGGTGTGACCAACATGATCGAATACGCGCTGACCCCCTACGCCGAGGCCATGGGGCTGAACCGTGAAGGTGAAGGCGAAGAGGAAGCCGATGAGCGTCAGTACACAGAGGAAGAGGCCGAGGCCGAGCAGCAGCGTCTGCAGGACTTGCCAATTAAGCTGGCGATTATCGGTAAGCCTAACGTGGGTAAGTCGACCCTGACTAACCGCATCCTGGGGGAAGAGCGCGTCGTGGTTTATGACGAGCCGGGTACGACTCGCGACAGCATCTATATTCCGCTAGAGCGCGATGGTCAGGAGTATGTGATCATCGACACCGCCGGTGTGCGTCGTCGCAGCAAGGTGCATGAAACCGTCGAGAAGTTCTCGGTGATCAAGACCCTTAAGGCGGTCGAAGACGCCAACGTGGTGCTGCTGGTGGTCGATGCCCGCGAGGGGATCGCCGAGCAAGATCTTGGCCTGCTGGGCTTTGCCCTGAATGCAGGTCGCGCCTTGGTGATCGCGGTCAACAAGTGGGACGGTATCGATCAGGACGTGAAGGAGCGTGTGAAGAGCGAGCTTGACCGTCGTCTTGGCTTTATCGACTTCGCCCGCATTCACTTTATCTCGGCGCTACACGGCACGGGTGTTGGACACCTGTTCGAGTCGGTAGAGGAAGCTTACGAGAGCGCCACGCGCCGTGTGAGCACCTCTATGCTCACCCGAATCATGCAGATGGCCCAGGACGATCACCAGCCGCCTCTGGTTAACGGTCGCCGCGTTAAGCTTAAATACGCTCATGCCGGTGGATATAACCCGCCTATCGTGGTTATCCATGGTAACCAGGTGAAGAAGCTGCCCGATTCCTATAAGCGCTTCATGATGAACTACTACCGTCGCTCTCTCAAGGTGATGGGGACGCCGATTCAGGTACGCTTCCAGGAAGGGGGCAACCCGTTCGAAGGGCTCAACACCAAGAAGCTCACCGTGAGCCAGGAGCGCCGTCGTAAGCGCATGATGAGCCATATCAAGGACAAGAAGAAGTAATACTAATCGTAATAAACAATTGATCATTCTAGCTTGTTAAAACGCTCGATAACGGTATTAGTATTTTTAATTGTAGAATAACTACTTATCTAAAAATCCTGC